>CALGRC010000030.1 GCA_937959315.1 uncultured Clostridia bacterium
ATAAACCACTGCCGTCAAATAGGCATGTGCCGTGCGGTCAGTCCGACCAGCAGCCTGCCCTCCGTCATACAGCACCACATAGGGCGATATACACTTGCCCTGCTTCTGCCCGGGTGAAAATACGGCAATACCGCAGCCCTTCAGTGCCTCATACGCTCTCTTCCACATGGTCATCCTCCTGCTGTTTTCCCGTCGGTGTCAGAGAAACCAGGTCGTACACATCCAGCATACCGTCCACGCTGTTAACCGCAAATCCCTTTCCCTGTACATACACCACGTCACCCTGTACCACACCGGATATACTCCCATGCGGCACAATCATCATCGGCATACGCGGCTCGCACACCTGTCCCGCCATGGAAACCAGTGCGTCCACATAGGGGTTGGTCATGTGCGAAAGCGCTATAAAATATCCCCGCGCCTCGCACAATTTTTGTTCCCCCTCCATTTCGCCGTAGGCATTTGGTACCCCGCGGCAAAACACATAATCCTCCAGCAGCCCGCGCGCTTCCATAGCGCGCCACAGCCGCACTGCTGCATTGGTCTTCATACTCTGTCCCCCCGGTTCATACCGCCCGTCCGGCTCCTGCGGTACAGCCTCGACAGCGACAGCCAGTATTCCCGCGACGACTCCAAATCCAAATCCGAAAATGCCACCTGGTCACACTCCGCCTTTATAATCAGCCCCAGCCGTGAAGCCTCGTCCACATCGCTGCCCGCGCGGTCCAGTAAATCCTGCAGCTGCTCGTCGCTGAAAAACGGGTAATCCGCTTCCCGCAGGTTGAGCTTTAACTGTGCCATGCTATCCATTTCGCTTACCCGCGGCTGATGATACGGGCAATCGGAATGGCCTTGTGGTCAATCACGTTGGTGCCGTCGTTCACCAGCGTCCAGTTTGTCGCAGTTTCCAGCTCCGCTGCGGTCGGAGACTGTGAAGCCATGCTTTTTTTGGTAAAGCTAATACCATAGGGTGCAAAAATTTTACGCTGACGGGAATACAGCGTGGTCTGCCCGCCGTTTGCAGCCTCGTCGCGTTCCATCGCATAGGGTACGGCAGCGCCCACGTCCACATAGTCAAATGCCCCCTCGCCCAAAATATAGGTGGTGTATGTGGTATAGGTGCCAGACCCCTCCGGTGCCGACTGTCCCCCTGTCCCCAGCGGCATATCGTCGTCAATCAGCACCGTGCGCCCGCACCAGGTACCCAGCGTCAGGTCACGCTGAATACCCTCCGCGTCGGTGTATTTGAGCCGTTCAATCAGGTTCAGGTTTTCCAGGTTAGTCGCCACCTGCGAGTGCATAATCACCAGGGAAAATTTGTCCTTGTTGTCGCCGCATGCCTGGCAAATAGCGGTGTTGAGCGTGGTCGCGCCAAGAAACGCCGCATCGTCGGTGCCGGCTGAAATGTCCAGCGTATGGGCGTCGACAAATTTCTTGTCGTTGGTGGCCGTCATGGAAAAAACGCCTTTCAGCGTGCTCAAAATGGTCTTTTGATCCACATTGTCCCAATATTCCGCCACCTGGGATGCCACATTGTCCATAAAGTCGGTGCCGCCGGTCACATCCACCGCAAAATCGCGCTCCACCCATGCCTTGGCGCGTCCAACCACCACCATGCCCTGGGCATACCCCGCTGTCGCACTGGCAGTAATACTGGTTGCGCCGTCATAGTTCACCGGGTCGCCGTCAATGGTCGAAAACAGCGGCACCGTTGCATAATACCCGCCCGTTTGCTCCGAAAACATGGGCTTCAAATCATCCCGTCTGCGCAGCGCCTTGCTGTGTACCAGCTCGCTGCGCTTCAAATTCGGAATGCGCTCTACATATTTGCCGAAAACCTCGCCGTTAAATACCTTTGCATCAAAGCTTGCCATCGTTTACACGTCCTCCTTATAATTCCAAATTGGGATACTTCTGTTTTGCCGCCATCATCTGTGAATAGGTCATGTGCTCCAGCTCTTCACGGGTCGGCATGCCGTCCTGCCGGCGGGCAAAGCTGCCCTTGCTGTATGTCCGGTGTGCCGGCCGCTGTACATCCTCAAACAGATACCCGTCGCTTGCCTTTAGCGCGGCCAGCTGTTCATCCAGGCCAGTAAACACCCCGTTCACATACGAAATGGCGTCCATATCCAGCAACGCCTTGACCGCCGTTTCGTTTCTTGCGCCCGCCCTGCGCAGCGCACGGTCCAGTGCCGCCTGCATCTGCATTTCCTGCAGTTGTGCGCGCAAATCCTCTGCGCCGTCCGCCTCCTCTTTGGCGGCTGCCAGCTCTGCCATCAGCGCCGAAAGCTGATTTTTCAGCGCCGCCGCTTCATCCCGGCGGCTGTTGTAATCGTTCTTGGGCACAAACCGCTTGCCAAGCTCAGACGAAAACCGCGCCGCCATGTCCTCTGTCACCGCATCTCCAAACAATTCCCGCAATACCTCTACCATTTCCTTCTCTCCCTTCGTTTTTTTGCGCCTGCCTTGTTGGGCAGCCAGCCCTGCCTTTGGCGCCGTCTACTTGTATTCCGCCGCATCAGGCGGTATTGTATGTCAAAGAGGCCTATGCCCCTTTCACATCTTCTTTTTCCATCTGGGCAAGCTCTGCCGTTCCGTCTGCCGAAATATTCCATTTTTCAATATAGTTTTTCCGGCTCCGCACACCCTCTGAAACCTCCTGCAAATCCAGCTCACGCTCGGCCTCTTCGTCATCCAAAATAGGATACAAATGCTCAATCCGCAGCGTATAGTCCATATCCGGCAGCGGCTCACCGGCCATGCGGCCCAGCTTTAAAATCCCGTTGCACAGCCACCGCAGCGCAGCGTCCCATGCCTGCCAGCGTTCTTCTGCCTTACACAGCAAATCCCAGTACAGCGCCTTCATGGACTTCCCGCTCTGCATGAGCCCTTTTAGCTGTTCCAGCGATACATTCGGCACGTCCAGCAGGTCGTACATATCATTCTTTGCACGGTTGATGCTGTTTTCAAATGCCTGCGCATACGAAAAACTGCTTTCCAGCTTTTCCATGCCCACGCTTCCCGGCTCTGCCGCCTCGTCCGGCTGCAAATCCACCACGGCGTTGGGCGCAATGCGCAGCTTGTCCAGGCACTCCCCGCTGGCATTTTTCAGCACCGTCATGGGAAACATATGAAACTGCAATGTGTCCGCATCGTCACTCTTTAAATGGTTGTAATGGTCCTGGTTGGCCATCAGCTCCGCCACGTCGCTCTCGCCGCTCAAATCACCCGTCAGCCCGTCGTTGATGATAACATACGCCGGAATAAAATCCAGCCCGGTATCCTCATGGTCAGCCGTCGCCTCAATCAAACGCGCATTGCCGTCGTATACCGCCTCGGTCAAATAGCACCTGCCGTCCTCCATCTCAAATTTCTGCTTCCAAATCCGCTGGTCCCGCCGTTCCTGCTCGTCGTTGAGCGAATAGAAAAAGATGATTTTCTTCAGCCGCTCCGATTCATCCTCCTCCGGCTCAAATACAAATTCCAGCGACGGCCGGAACAGCACGCCAATGCCGCGTTCATCCTGCCAGATTTTAAGCGCCACCCGCTTGCCAATAAAACAATCCCGTCCGGCGCGCGTCAGCTTGGCGCCAAAGCCGGTGCCGTCCAGCGTCTTTTTAATAAACGCCTGCAGCGCATTGGCCCCGTCCGGGTCGGCGGTATTTTCCACCACCAGCTCGGGCGTGCGCGAAAACATAAACCGCGCCTCTTTTTTTATCAGCTTTTTCACCAGATTGGTCACCTGGCGGCTGGGCACATAATCCAGCCCTTCCGGTATGCGCCATATCTGCGCATCCCCGTCATAATACGCATACAGCCGGATAATCTCATCCAAATCACGCCGTACCGACGCCCCATACATCCCGCCCAGTTCCTTTTGAATGATACTGCCAATCGCTTGATTGAACATTTGCCTCCTCCTATCTCGACTTGTTTTCCCGCCGTTATTCCCCCAGCATGGTCGCACAGAAATACCGCACCGCGTCCATCGCATGGTCATGCTCCTTAACCGGCCTGTCCTCCCCGCGGGACAGCGCCGCCTCTTCCCAGCGGTAGCTGCCAAATTCCTGTATGGTGTTTTCCAGGCCCCGGCAAATTTTTATCTTCCCTTGCGAAAGCAAGCTGCCGGTCAGCCGGATACCGTCCAGCACCGCATTGCGGGCGCGCCGTACTTTCACACCCCGCCGTCTGAGTTCTGCAATAAACGACGCCGCCGACGGGTCCAAAATCACCGCCCGGTAGGGTACCTCCGCCGTAAATACCTCCAAATCATCCGCATACTGCGCGTCGGTCTTTTGGATTCCATGCGCGCGTCCGTCATAATAATATTCCCTCGCCGCATACCACACGCCGCCTGAAAGCCCCCACAGCAAAAATACCGTCGGGTTCTGCGTGCCGTAATCGCACGATACATAATACTGCTCATAGCTGCGTACCCCGCCGTCCGCCATGCAGCCGGGCCCAAACATATCGTACACCAGCCCTTCTGCCGCCGCCCAGCGTCCCAGCACATAGCGGTCGTAAAATACGCCGGTATACATCCGCTCATACCGTTCGCGCACCTCCGGGATAAGCGATAGGTTGTCCGCCATGGTAAAATGCAGGTAGCACAGCCGTTTTTCCTTGCGCTTGTCCACCCACTGCGTCTTAAACCAGTGCCGCGGCCCCTCGGGGTTGCAGTTGAACCAAAATTTCGACCCCGGCACGCTGCACCGTGCTGCCGCTTGGTTGACAAATCCCTCATTCATAAGCGCCGCCTCGTCAAATAACACCCCGCACAGCGTCATACCCTGAATCAAATCCGCACTGCCTGCATCCCCGCCGCCAAATACATAAAACCGGTTTGCACTGTGCGCGCCGCGGATTTCCAGCCGGCGCTCCGACCACACTTCCCGCACCATAAACCCGCGCGACAGCAGACGCGGCTTCAAATCATTCCACACATTGCGCCGCAGCGACCCCATGGTTTTGCCGCACATGGCAAAATCACCGCCGTCAAAGGCCGCCATAGCCCACAGCACAAACGACAGCGACATGGCCAGCGTTTTGCCGCTCCGTACCGCGCCGTCGGCAATGATGCCGTCAAATCCGCAATAGGGCGAACGTTCCCGCCACCAAGTCAGGAGCTGCAGCTGTTTTTTGGAAAACGGTTCATACCTCCGCATCCTTCCACACCCTTTCGGCCGCACTGTCCAAAGCATCCACAAAGTTGTCCTCCTCCGGCGCCGCCATGCCGGTGCCGCCAAACAGCCCCAGGTGTTTGCCCAGCAATTCCAGCGCCTTTAGCTTGTCATAGAGCTTTATCTCCACCCCATGCGCACCCTGCCGGATCTGTGCCACCGCTCCCGCTTCTGCTTCTTCGTCCGACAGCAGCCGCAGCGCCTTCATATAATCCTCGTCTTTTTTGCCGCCCATCAGCTTGGCAAAATCCCCCACGCTGGCAAACCCAATCTTGGCAAGCTCGGTCAGCACTGCATCCTGCGTCACTTCCATCCGTTCCCGGCGTTCCCGTATGCGCTGTTCCACATAGCCGCGCAACGGCTGCTGCCGCAGCAGGCGGGACGCATAGGACCGGCTGTAGCCAACCTGTTCAGCCGCACGGCCAATGTTCAAATCCATCAGGTATTCATCCGCCAGCCGTTTTTGTTTTTCCCGCAGTTTATCCACCTATCTGCCCTCCTGTTCCGTCTGCCCAATCCTCAGTCCACAGCACCGCCAAATTCTGTATGGCAAGCGCTGCATCGCTCCGGTCAAATTCCTCAATCCTTCTTTTCACCTTCTCATAATATCCATCCGCCTTGCACGCCTCCAGCGTATCCAATACCGTCTGAAGCCGCCGTTTCATCACCCGTGCGGTCACCGCCGGCTTCTCCCCGCGGATGTCCCACATACAGATGATCCATTTGGTATCTTTGGTAAAAGGCCGTTCCATGGTGTCCCCTCCTGTTGCTTTCATCACAAAGTTTTCTGTTTATCCAAGGAAAAAGAAACCTGCTAAAGAAAAACTTACGGAATAAGAAAAACATTTATTACTTAATCCGTAAGTTTATACTAGCATATCGAATTTTTAAAAGTCAATACATTTTTCGTAATATTAATCGAAAAAGTACTTGCATTTTCCGTAATATCGTGTTATACTGCCAAATAGGAGGATGATAGACATGGAAAATTCACGGCTCAAACAGCGCCGCAAAGAACAGGGATATACGCTGGCCCAGCTGGCTGCGCTGGTCGGCGTCCGCGACGCGACCATCCAGCGGTATGAAAGCGGCGAAATCCGTAATATCAAGCGGGATACATTACTTAAGCTCGCCAAGGCGCTCCGCTGTACGCCCGCTTATCTTATGGGATGGGATGAATCGGAATACGGCCCGGCAAAAATTAACGCGGGCGGCGGCATGGCGCGCATTCCAGTTTTAGGGGTCATCCCTGCGGGAATCCCCATCGAAGCCATCGAGGACATCCTCGATTATGAAGAAATCCCCTCGGCCTGGACGGAAAGCGGCAGCGAATTTTTCGCGCTGCGCCTAAAGGGAAACAGTATGTCCCCCGAGTACCGCAGCGGCGATGTGGTTATCTTCAAGCGGCAGGATACCTGCGACAACAACGAGGACTGCGCCGTGTTAGTCAACGGGAACGACGCCACCTTCAAGCGCGTCGAGCGGCTGCCCGACGGCATTATCTTAAAACCGCTCAACCCGGAATTTGAATCTAAATTTTACACCAACGCACAAATTGAGTCGCTTCCCATCCGCATTTTAGGTGTATTCTGGGAGCTCCGCCGCAGCCGGCGCAGATAAAATCAGATAAATATTTGCCTTTTTAGGAACAATTGTGGTATACTGATACCATCATTGTCCAAAGGAGAGGGATAAATTGAAAGCAACACGCAGTACCTTTACCAACAAGCTCGGCTTTGTGCTTGCGGCGGCAGGCTCCGCAGTCGGCCTGGGCAATATCTGGCGGTTTCCCTATCTGGCTGCAAAGTACGGCGGCGGTATCTTTCTGCTGGTTTACCTCATTTTAGTCGTCACATTTGGGTTTACGCTTATGATTACCGAAGTCGCCATTGGCCGCAAAACCGGCCTGAGCCCCATCGGCGCATTTAAAAAACTCCACAGCAAGTACGCATTCATTGGTGTGATTGCCGCTTTTGTAGCCTTCCTCATCTTACCCTACTATTGTGTCATCGGCGGATGGGTTATCAAATACCTTGTCACCTATCTGGTCGGCGGCCATACCGCCGCGGCCGGCGACACCTTTTTCAGCGACTTCATCGCCCAGCCGGTCGAACCGGTCGTCTGGCAGATTATCTATGTCCTTGCCACCTTTGTCGTCGTGGTGCGCGGGGTCAACAAAGGGGTGGAAAAGGTCAGCCGCATCCTCATGCCGCTGCTGGTACTCCTGTCGGTAGTCATCGCCGTCTATTCGGTCACGCGGCCCGGCGCACTCGAAGGGGTCAAATACTTCCTGCTGCCAAATTTTGAGGGTTTCACCCTGCAAAAGGGCATCATGACCCTCATCGGCGCCATGGGGCAGATGTTTTATTCCATGTCGTTGGCAATGGGTATCATGATTACTTACGGTTCTTACCTGCGCAAGCAGGATAACCTTGAAAAAAGCGTTGCGCAGATTGAAATTTTCGATACCGTTATCGCTGTGCTGGCAGGGCTCATGGTGATTCCGGCCGTTTTTGCATTCTCGGGCGGCGAAGCCGATGCCGTCAACGCTGGGCCGGGGTTAATGTTCGTCACCATCCCCAAAGTATTCGAGGCCATGGGCCTGTCCACCCTCGCTGGTATAGCCTTTTTTGTGCTGGTACTATTTGCCGCGCTCACTTCGTCCATCTCGCTGATGGAAGCGGTGGTATCAGTCATCTGTGACCAGTTCCATCTAAGCCGCACCAAGGCGTGTATCCTTGCAACCATCTGCGCCATTCTCATTGGCCTGCTGTCTTCATTCGGCTACAGTATCTGGAGCGGTGTCCGCGTCATTGGCCTGCAATTTTTAGACTTCTTTGATTTTATCACCAATTCGGTGCTCATGCCGCTCACCGCATTGCTCACCTGTATTTTTGTCGGCTATGTTGTCAAGGTCAAAACCGTCACCGACGAAGTGCGGCTCTCTTCCCATTTCCGCCGGGAAGGGCTGTTCACCGTCATGGTCAAATACATCGCCCCCATCTTCCTGCTGGCTATCCTTATCAGCTCCATCCTCAACACCTTTGGCATTTTGGTCATCTGATACCGCAGGAAAACACAAAACCCCCGGAGTACGCTCTGTACTCCGGGGGTTTTGCAGTATTCATCCATTTTATCTGCCGTAATACTCCGCTACCGCGCCAAAAAATGCGTCAATGTTCTCCCAACTGCTGGCCGGTGGGATATCACACCCAGACGATATCACAAAATTCGGATAATCTGGGCAGCATGCCTCCATAATCTCCAGCGTTTTTTCCCGGATGGATGCCGGCGTCCCATTGCAGAACTGCCCCGCCGGGTCCACATTGCCCATGACTGCAATTCCCTTCGGAATGTGCGCCAGCATCTCCTGCATATCAATCGCATTTCCAAAATGATAGGCTGCCGCACCGGTGCGCAGGATAGAATCAACCATCTGAATGGTGTTGTCCCCGCAATTGTGGTAAATCACCAAAAATGCATCGTCCTGCACCGCGTCTACAATTTCCTTCACATACGGTTCAGAAAATTCCGCCGCCATGTCAGGCGACAGCAGCCCGGTCAGCGGCTCTGCAATCACCACGCCGCCTGCGCCGGTCTGTTCTTTATATGCGCGGATGTACTCTTTCAAAAACGCCGTGCATTTCCGCATGGTTTTATGTACCATATCCGGCTCTGTATAGCAATAAATGAGCGTTTCCGTTACATCCATCAGCCGGCCTGCCAGCGAAAACGGCCCAATGACCCCGGCAAATACCGGCCGGTCGGTAATCAGCCCGCACGCTTTCTCTATCGCTTCCACATACCGCCCGGTACGGCCTGCGCCCACCGGCGGCACAGCCAGCGCGTCCGCGTCTGCTTCACTGTATACAACCGCTTTTGTCACCGTCGGCACCTCGTCGTCTGATATCCGGATTTCCGCCCCAAATGCTTCCGCCTCCACCGACAAATCCATCATACTCACCGACGCAGCAGAATCCACCCGGTCAGCAATCCGCTTCATCCCCTCCGCCTGCAAGCCGCTGTCTGCAATCAGCTCCCTCACAGTAATTCCCATAAGCGATACCGACGGGAATGACAGCACCGGCAGCGCCTTTTTCCGTTCCGCTGTCCGCAAATCATCCAGCCATTTTCGCATATTCATCAAAAAAGCCCCCTTACACAATTCTATACTTCAAGTATACAACTGCATGCGGGGCTTTTCTATCACCATTTCATCTAATTTTTGTACTTTTCTGCCATTTCACGTCAATCCACATAGTCCATTGGGTCCATAATTTCCCCATTTTTGCGCACTTCAAAGTGGCAGTGCGGTCCGGTGCTGTTCCCGGTGCTGCCAAGATGCGCTATGACATCGCCTTTTGCCACTACATCCCCCACTTGTACATCAAATGCACTGTTATGCGCATAATAGGTCACATACCCATTGTTATGGTCAATCTTCACCAAATTTCCATAGCCGCCGCTCCAACCGGCAAATACCACCGTTCCATTATCTGCTGCACGTACTGGGTCGCCGGCCGTGCCGCAAAAATCCACACCCGTGTGGTTCCCAGACCGCCGCGGGCCAAACCGCGAGCTGATAGCGCCGTAATACGGACGGATAAACGTCCCTGTCCCCATATTGGACGGCCGCGGCTTCGTCCCTACCCGAATCACCTTGTTGACCGGCTCTGCCAATACCAGTTCCTGTGCCACCTGGGTTTTCATCACTTCCCCGTTGACCTTGCTGACCGTTTCCACTACCGTTTTGCTGCCGTCGGCGCCTTCCACCACTACCTCTTCAGTACCCTCATACAGTTCCGGGTCTTCCACCCGTTCTACCTCAAACGGCACAATGTCGTCATACTGCACCGTTTCATCCGTCACAACCGCCAGCATGGGCACCTGGCGGCGCACCAAAATGCTTTCTATCCCGTCCAGCGTACTGCCAACTTCCATATTGAGATTACGGAATTCCTCTTCACTCATGCCATAGTATTCGAGTACGCTTTCTATGGTGTCGCCTTCCGCCACCTGTACGCTGCCAATTTCTTCCCGTGTGCCTCCTAATTCCACCACTGCGGCGTCCACCGAACGCAGCAGCGTCTGCGGCACATATTCATATACCACCTCTACCTGGTCGTCAAACCGGTAGCGCACATCCCCGCCCTCGGGCACAAATTGCGCCAGGTAGCTGTCCAGCGCCTGGTCGGCTTCCTGCTGGGTCGGCAGCGCCGCCACCGCATACCCGTCCACCTTGAGCGCATAAGCCTGCATCATCACATCAGAAGTAGATTTTACCGTTTCCTTTACCGTTTCCGCATCGGTATAGCCGTCCTTTGGCACCACCGTCGGCAGCAGCACCGGCGGTTCGTCAATGATTTCCGTGCCGTTTAAATAGGGGGCGTTTTCGTCGTTGACTTCCTGTATGATTTCTTCTACAAATTCCTTGCTGGGCACCACACCCACCTTGGTTTCACCAATCATTGCGCTGTACGCAAAACAAAAATTCACATTGAACACCAGTGCAAACACCAGAACCGCCATCCCGGTACACGTACCGTAAAACAGCTTTTTGTTCACATCTTCGTAAAAATTACGCAATTCCCTTGCCACAATCCGGCGCACATCGCCAAACGTAAAGCGCCGCCTGAGCTTGTTCCCCCTGTACGCAAAAGTGCTGGGGCCCATATCCGCGCGTTCCATAGTTTTTTTCTGCCGGAACGTCTCCTTCTGTGCCTTTACTTTGATGTCGGGGACGGCAATGCAATTTCGACCGTATTTTTTCACCGCGCTTTTCGGAATGTCACGTTCGACCTTGATCAGCCGCATACCTTCACCTTCCTTTTGATTCTGTCTTATGTAAATACTTCCTGCCTGCTGGTATTATATGCCAAATGATGACACAATATCCCGCTTTTTGTAATAGTAATTTAACATTTTTGTAATCTTTCTGAAAACACGGTTTTCATTATAACACACTTTGCCTGCCAATGCAAATTTTTTAAAACAAAATTCACAATTTGTTCACAATCTCCAAAAGCCATTTGTATCATGCCGGAAGAAATAGAAAGAAAAAACCAAACGGGCGCTTCAGATGGAAGCGCCCGTTTGGTTTTTGGGGTTGTTTTCTATTTCTGCCAGCCTTCAATGTTATACTTGGCCCACTCGGCTATATTGGTCGCGTGGTCGGCAATCCGCTCAATATATTTAATGATAAACAAAATGCGCGTCGCATCAGGAATCAGATCGGTGTTCTCTATGCACAGGCTCTGAATATGTGCCACCCGGGCTGTAAATTCCGCATCCACCGTCTCGTCCTTTTGAATCACACTGTCGGCAAGCGCTGCATCCCGGTAGACATACGCATTAATCGCATCCTTTACCATATCAGTAGCCATGTTTGCCATAGCCGAAATCTTCTTTAAATCCATGCGCGTCTCTTCTTTAGAAAATTCCAGTACCAATTCAGAAATATCCGCCGCATGGTCGGCAATCCGCTCCAAGTCGGTCACCATTTTCAAGATTGCGGTAATAAACCGCAAATCCCCCGCTATGGGCTGCTGGGTGGCAATCACTTCCACACATCTGCGTTCAATCATGCGCTCCATTTCATCCACCCGGTCGTCGCCGGCTATAATTTTCTGCGCCAGCTCTTTATCGCCATATACCAGCGCGGTAATGGCATCATCAATTGCCTGCTCTGTGATAGACGCCATATCCAGTACCTCATGGTGGATGCTGGACAGCGCCTGTTCAAACCGTTCCCTGCTCATGGTTCCATCCCTCCAATATGGGTAATTTAACGGTAAAGGTACTGCCAATGCCTTCTTCGCTTTCCACGCTGGCGCTGCCTCCATAAAGTGCAGCAATATGCTTGACAATGGACAGCCCCAAGCCGGTGGAACCGCCGGTGCGGCTGCGCGCCGTATCCACCCGGTAAAACCGCTCAAACAGCCGCGGCAGATGCTTTGCCGCAATGCCAATACCAGTATCCGACACCGCAATCACCGCATTTTCCCCCTCTGCGCGCAGTTGGATGTCCACCTTCCCGCCCGGACGGTTGTATTCCACCGCATTCCCGGTCAAATTGATGAGGATTTGCTTGATACGGTCCCGGTTGGCATATACCGGCCGGCCAAGCTGGTCGTCTATGGATATGGTGAGGTTTTTTTCGTTCGCCGCATCCTGCAAAAGCACCGCCACTTCTTCTGCAACATCCTTTATCTGAAAAGCTGTCCGTTCCTGCTCTGATTTCATCGTTTCAATTTTTGACAGTTTTAAAATATCGTTAATCAAATTTTGCAGCCGACGCGCTTCAATGTCAATGATGTCCAAAAACTGGTAAGCGACCTTTTTATCCTCAATACCGCCTTCCTTAAGGGTTTCAATAAAGCCGCGGATGGAAGTGAGCGGCGTTTTCAGCTCATGGCTGACATTGGACACAAAATCGGTGCGCATAGATTCCAGCTCGGTCATTTTTGTCACGTCGGTAATCAAAATAACCCGGCCAAGCACTTCGCCTGCATCCCCAATCGGCGAGGACGACAGCCGGTAAATCCCGCCGCGGTATTGCAGCTTGCCGTCTTCTTCCCCGCTTTCCAAAAAGGAACGGATAGGCGATACCCGCAGCATTTCATATACATCCCGCCCGGCAATGGCATCGCTGGGCAATCCCAAAAGTTCCGCCGCCCGATGGTTGATCAGCAATATCCGGTTGTTCTGGTCGATGGCCAAAAGCGCGCTGTTCATGCTGTCCAAAACAGCAGCCGTCTGCGCCGACTGCAGGTGCAGCTTATCAATGGTATCATGAAGCTGCGCGGTCATTGCGTTAAATTCATCCGCCAGCATGCGCAGCTCGTCGTCAAATTCCATGATATTGAGCTGTGCGCCCGGCTGCCCGGCCCTGCGGGCAAAATCTGCCAATGCCAAAATGGGCCGGGTAAACCGGCGGCTCACCCAAAAACTGGCCAAAGCGGCAAGCGCAAACCCCAATACCGCAGCAAATAAAATATAAACAGCCACCTGCCCCAAAGCAACGGTGGAATAATCAAAATCCATCGAAACCCGGACAACCAAACCGTTGCCAACGGCTTTTGCCACATATTTATAAGTTTTACCAGTGGTATCGCTCCGCCGGTTGGCAGAGCCCGCGCCGGAAGAAAGCGCCTGCTGTACCTCCTGCCGCTCCAGGTGGCTGTCCATCCCATCAATGGCTGCATCTGTATCATACGCCACACTGCCGTCGGTGCGGATAACCGTCAGCCGTTTCTCGGGCAGCGTATACCGCCTGGCAATAAAAGCATCCAGCCCGTCATCGGCAAGCTCCTGCCCGATCACATCGCACAGGCTGGACAACTGCGCTTCCAAATCGGCGTCATACCGGTCGTATGCCACCTTGTATACACTGACGCTCAAAAAGACCGTCAAAAACGCAATCACGATCAAAAAATAACGGAATATCCTTTTTTGCATATCGGTCTCCTTTGCCCTACCCCTTGCATTGATAGCCGACGCCCCGGACGGTTTGAATATACTCCTCGCCCGCGTCGCCCAAAATTTTGCGAAGCTGCCGGATATGGACATCCACGGTGCGGGTATCGCCGTCATACCCATAACCCCAGATACGGTTCAAAATAACGTCCCGGCTTAAAACCGCGCCTTTCGAGGAAAGCAGCAATTTGAGCAGTTCATATTCCTTTAAGGTAAGCGGCAGCTTTTCGCCCCCTTTGGTTACCTCATGGCGCACGGTATCCATAGAGATATCCTTTAAAGTCAGGGTATCCGGTTCTGCCGGTGTACGCACCGTCCGCCGCAGCGCAGCTTTTACCCGCGCAACCACCTCGCGCACCGAAAAAGGCTTGGTAATATAGTCGTCCGCCCCCAGTTCCAGGCCAATCAGCTTATCCAGCTCTTCATCCCTTGCGGTCACCATAATAACCGGGATATCGCGGTACTGGGCAGACGCCCGCAGGTTTTTCAGCGTTTCCACCCCGTCGGCGCCGGGCAGCATCACATCGAGTAAAATGAGCGCAGGGACAGTGTGCACAAGCGCATCCATCAGCCCGCCGGCGTCGCCGAAACAGCGGGTCTGATACCCTGCATTTTGCAGGTTATAAGAAAGCAGTTCCTGGATAAATGCATCGTCATCCACGATATAAATGAGCTGCTGCATACATCAGCGCCCCCTTTTTTTCATGTACATACAGTATACCATTTCCCATCTGGTAAATCAACCAAAACGCCCAGTGATGTATTCTTCCGTTTCCTTTTGGGCCGGATTGGAAAACAACTGCACCGTGCTTCCAAATTCCACCACTTTCCCATGCAGGAAAAAGGCCGTTTCGTCTGAAATACGGCTGGCCTGCTGCATATTGTGCGTCACAATGATGATGGTATACTGCTTTTTCAGTTCCGTCGCCAAATCCTCAATTTTCAGCGTCGATATCGGGTCCAAAGCACTGGTGGGCTCATCCATCAAAATAACTTCCGGGTCGTTGGCCAGCGACCGCGCAATGCATATGCGCTGCTGCTGCCCGCCCGAAAGGGAAATCGCGCTCTTTTTCAGCCGGTCTTTTACCTCATCCCAGATGGCGGCCTGCTTTAAGCTGCGTTCCACAATTTCATCCAGCGCCGCCTTTTTGCGGATGCCCTTGATACGCGGCCCATAGGCGACATTGTCGTACACGCTCATGGGGAACGGGTTTGGCTGCTGGAATACCATACCCACCCGCTGCCGCAGGGTGATAACGTCAATGTCTTTAAACAAATCCTGCCCTTCCATGCGGATCTGCCCTTCAATCCGCACCCCTTCAATCAGGTCGTTCATGCGGTTCAGCGTCTTTAAAAATGTTGATTTCCCGCAGCCAGACGGGCCAATCAAGGCAGTGATTTTATTCTTTTGTATTTGCATGCTGATATTGGTCAATGCCTGGAAGCTGCCGTAATACAGGTCCAGGCCCTGAATATCAAAAATGGGTTCCATAGCGTTCTCCTTTATTTGCCGCGCGGCGTCCGGTTGCGGTCTAAGCGTTTCCCAATGATTCGCGCGCCAATGCTGAACAAAAATACCATAATCACCAGCACGGCTGACGATAAATTTGCTATTTGCGTTGCATCGGGCGTCAGTGCTTCTGTACGGGCTGCCCAGATGTGCAGCGCCAGCGTCTCGCCCGGACGGAATGGGTTAAACGGACAGGTAGGGGACAAAAGGTTCCAATTGCCCCAGCGGATGTCGGTGCTCATACCCGCGGTGTACAGCAGCGCCGCCGCCTCGCCAAAACCGCGGCCAGCCGCCAGGATAATACCTGTAATGATCCGCGGCAGGCAGGCGGGCAGCAGCACCCGCACAATGGTCTGCCAGTGGGTAGCGCCAAGCCCCAGGCTGCCCTCTTTGTACGATTTCGGCAGGCCGCGGAAGGCGTCCTCCGTCACCGTCGCCAGCAGCGGCAGGCTCAGGATGGACACCGCCATAGCGCCTGCAAACAGGTTCCACTTCGAACCGGTCATCACAATAAACACCAGGTATCCAAACAGGCCCACCACAATGGATGGCAGCGACGACAGCGTTTCAATACAAATGCGCAAAAACTTGGTGAGCTTATTCTGCTTGGCATACTCCGCCATATAGATGCCGGCCGCCACGCCCAACGGCACACTGACCAGCAGCGCCAGAAAAACTAAGTAAATGGTATTGAATAACTGGTTGCCTATGCCCTTGCTGGTAAAGGACAGCATCGATGGCTTAAAACCGCGGAAGCCGTTGATGATAACATAGGCGACAAAGGCCAGCAGCAGTGCCAGGAAGAAGAGCGCAACCGCATAAAACAGCACCGTCATGCCCTTATCTACCGAGCGCGCACGGGTTGTCTTTTTCATGCCCGCTTCCTCCTTTCACCATGGGACGAAATAAGATGCACCAAAAAAATAAACAGCAGTGAAATGAGGAACAGCAGCAGCGCCATGGTCCACAGCGCAGTGTTGTATTCCCCGCCATCCGCTGCGCCTCCCATATCCGCTGCAATGGCGCTGGTCAGGTTTGTGGTGGGCGACAGGATGCTTTTTGGAAACGCCCGCATTTTCCCAATGACCATTGCCACCGCCAGCGCCTCGCCAAACGCACGGGCCAGCCCCAAAATCATACCGGTGAATATGCCCGAGCTTGCAGCGGGCAAAATGACCTTGTAAATGGTCTGCCACCGGGTCGCCCCCATACCGTAGGAGGCTTGCCGGTAAGGTTCAGGCACCGCGCGTATCGCATCGGCCGCCACGCTGGTGATGGATGGGAAAATCATAACCGCCAGCACAATCCCTGCCGCCAGTACCGAGTAGCCATAGGGCAGATCAAAGATTTTCTGAATGGCGGGCACCAGCACCGTCAGCCCAATCCAGCCGTATACCACCGATGGGATGCCGACAAAGATTTCCACTGCCGGGCGGAAAACGGTACTGCCCATTTTGGGTGCGATTTCCGTCATAAAAATGGCCGCCGCTATCGAAAACGGCGCGGCAATCAGCAGGGCCAGCGCACAGGTGGAAATGGAACCAAAGATGAAGATGGCCGCCCCCACTGCGCCGCCGCCGGTGAAATCATCGGCGGGCGACCACTGGGACGAGAACAGGAACTCCCATACGCTATGCCCGTATTTGGTAAATGTCCCGCTCCCTTTATAAATGAGGAAGGCGCCAATGGCAAGCGTCAGCACAATCATGGCCAAGCCGCAGATGGTAATAACCGTCCTTCCCAAATATTCCTTCTTAAACATGTGCTACTCCTTTCGCACAATGGTTTTCCGGCATATGCCAGATACCGGCAGCCGTTTAGCGGGTAACGGTCATTTTGCTGGTGACGTTGTACCCCTGCGCTTCGACATATGCGCCATATTCATCGCTCATCACATAGTCGATAAACGCCTTTACCGCACCGGTGGGCTCGCCTTTGGTGTACATGTGTTCATAGCCCCACACCGGGTAAGTGCCGTTATAGGTGTTTTCCAACGAAGGCTCTACGCCGTCAATCGCAACGGTGCTCACTGTGTCGTTGTTTACCAGATAGCTCAGCGCCACATAGCCGATGGCGCCCTTCTGGCTGGCAACGCTCTGCAAAAGCGTTCCCGAGTCGTCCGTTTCCAGCGCGCTGTTGGTAGCTTCCTCCGCGCCGTCCAATGCATATTGCTGGAACAGTGCGCGGGTCCCCGACGTTGCCGGGCGGGTAACCAGAACTATGGGCTCATCCGGGCCGCCGACGTCTTTCCAGTTGGTGGTTTTTGCAGTGAAAATATCAATGAGCTGCTGTTTGGTCAACGATTTCACCGACTCTGCCAGTTCTTTGTTGATAACCGGCGCCATGGTGACAACGCACACCTTGTGGTCTACCAACTGGGATGCCTGGCTGGCCTCCAGCTTGCTCTCCGCCTCCACATCCGAATTGCCGATGTCCACAGAGCCCTCGGCAACCTGCTTCAAGCCGGTGCCCGAACCGCCGCCGTTCAATGTAATAGACACATCCGGGTTCTTTTCCTTGAATTTTTCTGCTGCATCCTTTGCCAGCGGCAGCAATGCCGACGAACCGGAACCGGTGATGCTGCCCGTCAATGCCGAAGTTTGCGTCTGGCTGCTTGTCCCCGTCTGGTCGGACGTCTGATTCCCAGTGTCTCCGCCGCAGCCTGCCAATGCAGCCATGCAGGCAGTCAAAACAAGCGCTACTATGGTACGTTTCATGATAAATTCCTCCTTAAAATTGGTAGCCATCATTTGGCTTTACATGTATTTTACATCGGTTGTGTTAGTTTCCAATATTGGAAATGTTAAATCCATGTTAAATATAGTATAAACCATTTCCCGGGCATTTATTTTCCGCAGCGGAAAAAACTGTGCTTGTATATGAAAAAGCAACTATGCCTGAACCGCATGGTTTTAGATACCCCAAAAGTATTTTACATGGTTTGCCTGGTGTATTATAATAAAGAAAACAAGGAGGGATGGACATGAAAAAAGCATGCCGTTCCGGGTTGGCCCTGGCACTGGCGCTGGCATTGCCCGGCTGCGGCGGCAGCGATACATTGACCGGGCAGCCTGTACCAGAAAGCCCGCCTGCACAGACAGAGCCAGCGCCGCAGCCAGCGCCTGAGCCTGTGTGGAGCTGGCAGCACGATTTGCCGGAAAACCGCGGCCTGGATAGCGCAGCGCTGGACGAGCTGCACCAGCAGCTTGCGCCGACGGATGTTTTGGCATCGGTGATTGTCAAAAACGGTGCCATTGTAGATGAATATTATCAGGATGGGTATGATGCGTCCAGCGTGTTCCCGCTGCACTCCTGCTCCAAAAGTGTCACCAGCGCGTTGGTGGGGATTGCCATAAACCAAGGGTACATCGCCGGCGTGAACGTCCCTATTTCCAGCTATTTCCCACAGATTTTGCAGTCGGACAGTGCATGGCGCAAGCAGATCACCATTTGGCACCTGCTCACCCATACGTCGGGCATCAGCAGCAGTGATGATGATGTTTGGGAAGCATGGCGGAATTCCGAAAATTGGGTGGAATATGTGCTAAACCGCCCGGTGACCTCCGAGCCGGGCGCCGTATTCAGCTATACAACCGGCGGCACCCATTTGCTGGCGGCCATCCTGCAGCAGGCAACCGGAAAGACGGCCTATGAATATGGAAAAGAGGTCCTTTTTGACCCGCTGGATATGGACAGTGTGCAGTGCAGCAGCGATGCACAGGGCATTTCAGACGGCGGTAATGGGTTTTCCATGAATATCTATGATATGGCGAAATTTGGACAGCTCTATTTAAACGGCGGCGTCTGGGAAGGGAAACAGATTGTCCCTGCACAGTGGGTTACAGACTCTACCAGCCTGCAATTTGACCGTTCAGCCGGCTCTGCCGACTACGGGTATCAGTGGTGGGTGCGTACCTTTGGCAGGCAGCAATATCCCGCCTATTTTTCACAGGGGCACGGCGGGCAGTTTATTTTCGTCGTTCCGCAGCTAGAGCTGGTGGCTGTCTTTACCAGCAACCA
>CALGRC010000031.1 GCA_937959315.1 uncultured Clostridia bacterium
AACTAATATATTTTTTCGTCAAAAACATGCAAAATTTCTTCGGCGTTTTCCTACATTTTTACTTTGGCATTGACATTTGCCGTCTACCTCGCCATAATAGCTGGCAACCACGCTTTTTGCCGTCACATATTCGCTGGTTTCGTAGCCGCACTCGTCACAGGTTTCCGCGACATAAAAGCGGCTGTTGCCAAGCTGCGCGTCCACAACTTCATCGAAATTATGCGGTTCCTGTTCCTCGCTGGCCTGTGCGAATGTCCCCTTGCAAAATTGGCAGTATTCCCCTTCCTTCCAAACCGTTGTGTGATAGCGGTCATTGTACGGCTCATGCGTGGTGTTGTCATAGTCAATGAAAAAACTCTCGTCGCAGGGGTAGAGTGCAAACACGTTTTTGCTGAAATTGTAGATGTCCCTGCCTTCTACTGTGTTGAACGTCCCGCATACCTGACAGACGGCTTTCGTCCAGTGATAACCTGTAAAAAAGGCATCTACACCGGGAGTTCCATCATCCAGATTGCCTTTCCCTTCGCCGCCTTCCAATGTGCCGTCCGAATACCGCACACCACGGTTTAATGCCGTTTCGCCTGAACGGGTGTACTCCGGTACGCGGTAATTCATGTGCATCGTTTCCCGCTCGCACACAGAACAATAAAAGGTTTCATAGGTAATTGTGGAGTTAAGGTCTAACTCGTTGGTCTTTCCGCTCGCCTGATACCAGTTGTCCGCCGGATCAGTATAATCGTTGGATTGTGCCGCCAGCGCGGGCATGGACGGCAAAGCGCCAAATAACAGCGCCGCCGAAAGCACCGCCGATAGCATAGTTTTTAACTTTCGTTTGAGTTTCATAATGTCCTTGTATGATATATACGTGACAAAAACACGCGTAATCATACGCTCCTTTCTTTGTTTTTGTTATAATTGAGACAGACGCTGTGGACTGTTAATGATTCCTATAGCTTGACTATTTAAAGGAGTGTATGGCCACAGTTTCTATCTTAATTGTTAATTGGTTGGATAAGCCGCAGAGCTTTTATTTCACGCAAGGCTACAAGGATAGATACTTGTGGAACACAGTCGTCACAATATCTTTCAGGGAGTGATGTACACTATGATCTATCTTGGCATCGACGTCGCCAAAGACTCACACGTTGCCGCGGCAATTACCTCGGATGGCGAGGTGGTTCTAAAGCCTTTCCCGTTCGCCAATTCCTGCTCCGGCTTTGCAAAACTCAAAAGCAGACTGGACGAATTTCCTTGCGATTCCCTGCTCATCGGATTGGAATCAACCGCCCACTACGGCGAAAATCTCACTGCTTACCTTGTTCAAAACGCTTACCAGGTCGCCCTGCTGAATCCTTTGCAAACAGCCGCTCTGCGCAAAAGTGCAATCCGCAAAACCAAAACCGACAATTCCTTTCTTATTGCCAAATCTATGATGGTCGATGGTTACCGTCTGCTTGAACCGAATGACATCCATTTGCTAAAACTTCGCGGACTGTGCAAGACCAGACAAAACCTGATTCTGTTGCGCACACGCTGTAAAATCCAGCTTGGCGCTTTTGTCGACCAGCTTTTTCCGGAGTTGAATGATTTTTTTCGGGCGGGGCTTCTATCAATGTATCCTACACCCTGCTCAAACTCCATCCCCGCCCCTCGGAGGTACAATCCCTACACCTTACATACCTTTCAAACCTGCTTCAGAAAGCCTCAAGGGGGAAATACACCAAAGTCGACGCTGTGCACTTACGTGAACTGGCAAGGCAATCCATCGGCACCGACCATCCATCCCTGGCTCTGCAAATCAACCAAACCATAGCGCAAATCGAATTGTTTTCCGAACAGCTTGACCAAGTGGAACACGAGATTGCCGGCGTTATGGACAACCTCAATTCTCCCATTATGACAATCCCGGGGATCGGGCACATCAATGGCGCGATGATTCTTTCCGTCATCGGAGACGTTACCCGTTTCTCCAGTCCCGCCAAGATCCTTGCTTTTGCAGGCCTTGACCCGGCTGTAATGCAATCGGGCAATTTTACGGCGCGCAGCACCAGAATGTCCAAACGCGGCAACTCCATGCTTCGCTATGCGCTCATCAATGCCGCGCATAATGTGGTTCGCAACAATCATACGTTTGCGCAATATTACACTTCAAAAGTTGCACAAGGAAAATCCCACTACTGTGCTTTGGGGCACACTGCGCACAAACTGGTGCGCGTGCTTTTTACGCTGCTGACAAAAAATATTCGGTTTGACCTGCCGTAATTGCTTTATCTTTTCTGTACTGGGGGTACTTTGGGTATCCCTTGTTTGCTATGCTCTTTTTTACCCGCTTAAAATTTTTTCGTTTTTCTCTTGACAATTCATAGTTGGTCTCCTTTGGTTCCTGTTTTTTTACTCCGCCGCTGCTCCCACATCACCAAATGCCCAGTGGGTTGCGGGAACATCCGTAAAGTGGGGTGGTGTCTGGGTGTCGGGCTGGTTGCCGATGACTGCGTTGATGAGTTTTACAACCTCCGCACGGGTGATGGCATTGTCCGGGTGGAAGGTGCCGTCCGGGTAGCCCTTGATATAGCGGATGGTTTTGCCCTGTTGTTCTGTGGTTTCGGGCGGCTTGTCCGCCTCATCGGCGGGCACGGTTATGGTGACGGTGGAGCCGCCATGACTGCCGCCGCTGCTCCCACCGCCCGATGGCCGGGAGGAACCGCCGCTGCTGGGACGGTCATTTGGCTTGGAAATATCCACCGTGACCGTTTTTATTGCTGCATTGCCTGCTTTGTCCACCGCATAGATGGTATATTTGCCGTTTTCCTCCGTGGTAATCTGGTATGGTTCGGTCAGCACTGTGCCCGCGTCGGCAAAGTCCTCCGCTGTGCGTTCGCCCTCCAGCCACTTGACCTCCGCCACCCCGGAGGGAGCGGCCAGCACAGTGCTGGCCGCAAGTGACATGGCTGCTGCCATTGCCACAATCGGGGTTTGGATTTTCATTGTGCCCTCCTTTAGTCGGTGACGGTCACATTGATGGTCACACTGCCGCCTGTCCAGTCGGACGGTACAGTTGCGTCAATGACCGGTGCGTCTTTGTCTATGCAGGTGATTTCGATGGTCTGCACCGTCTTATTGCCCACGTTGTCCTCGGCGCATACCGTGTAAATGCCGTCCTCCGATACGGTAAAGGTGTACGGCTCACTCAATGCATTCCCGGCAGACGCAAAATCCTCAGCCGGGACATTGCCCGGCAGCCATTTGACCGACAGCAGGCCGCTTTCCGCGTCGCTTGCATTGACTGTGACGGTCACATCGGCATTGGTAGGCGTGTTGGGTGCAGACAGTTCTACCACCGGCGCGATGGTGTCAACCGATGTAACTTCCACAACCTTGACGCTTTCGTTTCCCGCCACGTCACGGGCATAAATGGTATATTTGCCGTTGCCGGGCACCTCAAAGCTGTATGGATCGGTGATGACCGTACCCGCTCCGGCAAAGTCTGCCGCCGTGTGCTCGCCCTCTAACCACTTGACCTCCGCTACACCGGACGGCGCGGCATGGACGGTGACAATCATCAGCGCCATTGCCAGTACGGTTGCTGCTTTTAGTGCTTTTTTCAATACGTTTTTCATAACAGTTCGCTCCTTTGGATTTTAGAATTTTAATACGCGATTCCAATAAAATCGCAGACTTGCTTGTAACCCAGTTTTTCAAATAAATAGTTATAAATGGCCGGGTGCGTCACTTTCAGCATTTGCAGGCGGTTGGGGCTGCCCTCTAAATGGCAGCCGTACAAACACCCCATGCAGCCCGTCCGCTGGTAGCCGGTAAACCGCAATTTACCATTTCCCGCATCCACAATGTCCCCGTATAAACTGCAATAGGGGATGTTTGTCCGCTGTAAGTATTGCAAAATGTCCTGCTCTGTCCAAAAAGACAGCGGTGCAGATTTCGGCTCTTTTGCGGCATACGCATTGCAACCCTGCCGCATCCACATTTGCTTGCGCAGATGGCTTTCCACAGCCAGTGTACCGACAATCATGTGATACCCATGTGCTTTGCTATGGCGCAATACGGGCGCTTTTTTTAGGTGGTAACAACATCTGTCGCTAATCTCAAATGGTGCGTCAATCAAATATTGCCAGCGTTTGGGGATTCCGTATTGAGATTTCGGCAAAACCCCTGTCTGCAAAAAATCATCCGCCATTTTTTGTGTGAATCCCAGCATACACTTCCAAAAAGAAAATGGAATGGAGGAAAAATGTGCCCTGATCCATTCTGGCGATTGCAAATGCGCACCATCATGGTATGCCTTTACACATGCGGGATTGCGCTGCATCCGATGTAAATAAGTTGATGTTTCTTTGGAAATGGACGGATAGCCAAAGGTTTCCACCACTTGCCGGTAATTCCGCTTTGACGTGAGGATTTCCACGTTGTCAAATCCCTTTACAAACTGAACAATTTCTGGGAACTCAAAGGTGGTGTTGACAAACACCGCCCCAATTTCCGGCGACACTCGCCGCGCCAAATCCAGCAGTACCGTGCTGTCCGCACCGCCCGAAAATGACACCCGAACCGCACCATTGTAATGCTTGTACCACTCTAATATGCGCGTCTGCGTCACCCGGATTTTCCGTTCCAGCGGCCATGCCTGCATGGTTGCAAGGTCTTGATGGGTGAACATGGATGGTATCACCTACCTGTCTGTCACTTCCACCCGCACCAGCGTCCCATCCGGCGTTGCCAGTATGGCGGGGGCGAGTTTGTCAATTTTGGTGACGGTATATTCCTTCACAAGTTGGTTCCCAGCTTCGTCCATGCTATAAAATGTGTAGATACCATTTTCCGGCAGTTGCAGCGTTGTGCCTTTGAATAAGTTCCCTTTGGCCGGGAAAAAATCGCTTGCCGTATGGCTTCCGGGCAGATATTGTGTATTTTCCAGCAGGTTTGTTTCGTCCAGTGTCAGGGTGATGTTGTCTGTTTCCCCATTGCTCCAGATTTCTTCAAATGCTGCGAATGGCCTCCAGCCGAGTGTTTGTTTTTCCGGCAGGCCCGTACTCAGCGAGATGCCAGATAAACTGTCGGCGACAAATTTCAATTCCTTGCCGTCTGTTTCATTGTTCATCCCTGTCAATGCCGTGTTGCCAATAGAAGATACAGATGCGGGTATTACAATGGATTCCAAATTTGGGCAATGCGAGCACGC
>CALGRC010000032.1 GCA_937959315.1 uncultured Clostridia bacterium
CGCGTCTGAAAAGTATCGTGCTGGTTGGGCTGATCTTGTGTAGTATTGTGCTGACATGTCGTATATGGTTTAGCGAAAAATTATGGCCTGACGGCTATAATTTTTTTGCTAATATCCAATTTTCTTTTGGAAAAGGGGAATTACAGAGTACGCTGACGAAGGAAACGTTGTCTGACCCCAGCCGGATTGTGGTGACCAATATTGAAAAACGCAGCGTATATACACCGGATACAGGGGAAACTACGCAATTGCTCCAAACGGTGAAGGATGTCTTAAAGCTGGCATTGACAACTTCCGGTACCACCTCTGCTACAGAGGAAGAGTGGAAGGGGGCGCTTAGGAGCAAATCCATCCATGTGACCTATCCAGTGGCATATGATGGGCGCCTGTTTGCCAATATGATGGGCGTACCGCAGGAAACGGTCGGCCTGAAGGCAGTGCAGGAATTTGTGATTTTTGCCGGGGATATCGTATCCTCTAATGTCAGTGTTTACAGCCGGGATGCAGTATCTGGGGAAGTGGTAAAAATTGCGGTACGGTATGATAAGGCTGCTCTTGCGGCAATGATTGAACAAATGGCTGTCCATTCCATTGGGACATTGTCATATTCGTTTGAATTGCATTTTGACGACCATATGCAGGACCCGGAAGTGCAGCAGCCAGACTCTAATACGATGGTATCCCAGAATGTCTATTTAGAGTCGGACGTTTTGGTTATGCTCAACCGGAATACGGGGCGGATGATGAAGGAAATCAACCTTCTGTATGACAATGACTATAATCAGGGGATGGTAGAGGAAATTTTGCGCTGCTTTGGGTATAACAGCAGCAGTTCACGGAAATATAAGGAAAGCGATAATTCGATTGTCTATGTTGAAAATTACGGGACAATGAAAATCCATCCGAATGGATTGGTGGAATATAAGGCGGTGGATTTAGAAAAGGGAATTCCGTTGGATGATGCGTCGTCCGGTACTTCCTATGACAGCATCCTTGCCTGTGTTGATTTTGTAAATTCGCTATGGAACAGCGTCTACCCGGGGCAAAAGCTGAATGTTAATATTTCTTCAAACGTAGTGGATATTAGGGATAAAGACTTTACACTGGCAATGGACTATTATGCAGACGGGACAGTGGTTAGCGTGGAACTGCCGCAGACCAATTCCCACGAAACGCTGGAACACGCGGTGGAGATTCAAATATCCAATAACCGGATTGTCTCTTACCGGCAGTTGATGACGTTTTTTGAGCCGACCGAAGAGACCATCAAGATTGGTTCGGCGATTGACGCGTTGGATGTTTTGTTTGCCGACAGCCAGTTGAATGGCAATAGCATCAGCGATTTGTATTTGACCTATGTGATGAGTGGAAGTACGCTATGGCGTCCGACTTGGGCTGCGAAAGTGGATGGGGAAATTGTAAAGGTTGCAGTGCCGTGATAGAAAGGGAAATGGGTGGATTATGAATTGGGAACGCATCAAGACATTTCTGATCATCTTTTTTGTCTTGCTCAATCTTTTCCTGATTGGGGTTATGATGGTATCCTTCCATACCTCTACATCGGTGGGTGACGAAACCATCCGTGATACGGTGGATATTTTGGCGGCCAATCAGATTGCATTGGATCCGGCTTTGATCCCGCGTTCGGTGGAAAATCTGCAAAATTTTGATGTGCGCAGCGCGGCCTCTGACAGTACGTTTCCAGGGGCAGCATGGACGGATGAAAACGGGAGGTTTTCCTATCAGGTAACCTGTGAAGAGCCGGTTACTATGAAAACCGCCAAATCGGCAGCTCGTAAGGTGCTGAAAGATGCTGGCATAGAAAAATATGCGCAAATAGGCCAGCCCCAGCAGCAGGAGGATGGCGGCATTCAGGTTACTGTCCGCCAGAAAATCCGCCGTTATTGGATTTTCAACAGTGTCATCACCATTGTGTTTCATAACGATACCGCTTTTGTGTCAGGGCTTTGGTATTGCCCGGAAACCATGCCGCGTTCTGGCGGCGGCGGACGGGATTTGGTGTACGTTACAAGTGTTTTGGTGGATTTTATCAACAATCCTGACCGGCCGCCTGCTGCCACCATTGCCGAAATTGCATTTGGATACCGCGGTTCGGACTATGACAGCGGGTTGACGCATAAAACCATACCGGCAGTGCCTTGTTACCGGATTATTACTGACGATGGCAGCGCATATGATTATAACGCTGGTACAGGGGAATATTTTGCAAAGGAACGTCTATCATATTCTTTGGAGGGATTTTAAATGGCAAGACCAAAAATGCCGCCGATGGGCGGAATGGGCAATATGGGAAATATGATGAAGCAGGCGCAGAAAATGCAGCAAGATATGCTCAAAATGCAGCAGGAACTGGAACAACAGGAATTTGAAGGGACGTCTGGCGGCGGAGCGGTTGTGGTAACGCTGACCGGCAAAAAAGAAGTTGTAAAAGTCCAGCTCAAGCCGGAAGTGGTAGATCCAGACGACGTAGAAATGCTGGAAGACTTGATACAAGTGGCAGTCAATGACGCAATAAAGAAGGTGGATGAGAACAGCCAGGCGCAGTTGGGTAAGCTGACGGGCGGGCTGAATATCCCGGGGTTGTTTTAAAGGAAATAGTGGAAAATGCGGAAAACCGGTGCTTTTGCGCCGGTTTTTTGTACGGTTGACATAATAATACAGAAAATGGCTGGAAAAAGATGTTTCATCCACATTTCCACAATTTTATCCACAAAAACCACGGCGGTTTGCGGGCATTTAGCGAAGTTATCCACACATTCATCAACCAAATGTGGATGGTTATGCAGCAAAATCCACAGGAAATTCCAAGATTGTATGGGAAATTATAGTAATTTTGTGCGTAAAAAAGTACTTGACAAAACGTGAAAGCGGTCGTATAATACAGTTAAAGGTCAAAGATAGTCAAAGACAAAAATAGACGGGAGGCGGGAATATGAAGCTCAGTGACAGCATAGAGGATTTTATCCGCGACCTGTTAAATGCGGAAGACAGCGTGGAGCTCAAACGCAATGAGCTGGCCAATACCTTCCACTGCGTACCTTCACAGATTAATTATGTGATTGCAACGCGCTTTACCACCGAGCGTGGCTATATTGTAGAAAGCCGCCGCGGCGGTGGCGGGTATATCCGTATTACACGCGTACCGGTTGGAACCCACAACCGGGCGATGCACATTGTCAACAGCGTTGGCGACCATTTGGACGCAATGACCATGGAAGCTTTGGTAAAAAATATGTTTGACAATGAATGGATAAGCCAGCGGGAGGCGAAACTGATTATAGCGGCTTGCGGCGATACTTCCCTTTCTGTTATCCGCGACAGCAGCGCCAGGAACTTGATCCGGGCGCGCCTGTTTAAAAATATTTTGGTTAATTTGGTGTAAGGCTTTAAAGGAGGAATGGGTCATGTTGTGTACACATTGTAACAAAAAAGAAGCGAATTTCCACTATCGGCAGGTCAATAATGGGCAGGCAAAGGAGCTGCATTTGTGCGCCGATTGCGCACGGGAACTGGGATATTTGGGGGCAAACAGCGACCCGTTTAATTTCAACAGCCTGCTTAACCAGTTCTTTGGTATCCCCAGCAAGGTGCAGCCGCAAATCAGCACACTGCAATGCGACCAGTGCGGCATGGGCTATGATGAATTCCGTTCCACTGGGTTGCTGGGCTGCGGGCATTGCTATGATGTGTTTGCAGACGCCATGGAGGCCATGCTGGGCGGCATTCAGCCGGGTACCACGCACAGGGGTAAAATTGCCGGTAAAAACGGCGAGCAGTTAAAACGG
Source organism: uncultured Clostridia bacterium (assembly GCA_937959315.1). Lineage (GTDB taxonomy): Bacteria > Bacillota > Clostridia > UMGS1810 > UMGS1810 > CALGRC01. The sequence continues at coordinate 3,807 of CALGRC010000032.1, forward strand.
CAAAATGAATTAAAGGAGTTGAAAGCACAGCTTCAAAAGGCTATTTTGGAAGAACGGTATGAGCAGGCAGCGACGCTGCGGGATAAAATCAAAGAGCTGGAGTCACAAAAGGACGGGGGCGAAAACAATGGCTAAATGGTACTTAGACGAGGGCTTTCAGAGCGATATTGTATTGAGTACCCGGGTGCGGCTGGCGCGCAATATTGCAGGCATTCCCTTTCCCAACCGGATGTCGGATGCCGACGGCGCGCGGGTTATTTCCATGGTAGACGATGCTTTGAAAAAGCTCAACTACCGGTTTACTTTGATCCGCATGGATGATATTGGCGAC
>CALGRC010000033.1 GCA_937959315.1 uncultured Clostridia bacterium
GATACAGTTCACGTGTTGCCTGTGTTTTCGCACCGGAATTCTGCGGCATTTCATAGCCGCTGCTGTCTAAAGCAATCAGCGCCCAGACAGGGCCGTTCAGCCCCTGCCAGATGGTATTGTCGTAATCCCCTATTGCTGTAAGCAGGTTATACCCAGCCACATCCGCCGGATTTTTGCCGATGGCAGTTAATGCAACAATCACTCTGGAATATTCAGTATATTTTTTATCGTGCAGCTTGCCGCCGCAATTCTTTACATACGCTTCCACATTGCTGTAATAGTTCTGATAATAGCTGTCCGGCACATCATATCCGCTTCGGGCCAGCCCGATTACCGCCCATTCACCGCCGATTGCGCCAATCTGGGGATTTTGCACGGTTTCGTACAGATAGCCTGCCGTTTCAGCAATTGCTTCATCTAACTTCGGATTGCTTGACGCAAACACGTTCATACAGCTGCTCAGTATGATGATTGCTGTTAGAAGAATGGCGATTTTATTTTTCATTCTGATTTTCAATTTCAATACCTCCGTTTTTCTGCGTTTCTGCAGCCGTTGTATCAATGGATTATTTGTCCATATCAACCAGTAAAACGCCAAGCATTTTTGCCGCCTGTGCACGGGTTGCAAACAAGAGCGGTGCAAACGTGTTGTCGCCCATGCCGGAGATGATGCCCGCCTGCTGCATGGTGCTGACCGCGTTCTTTGCATATTCTGCAATTTCATTTTCGTCCGCAAAGCGTTCCGCTTCGTTCTCCGCCGCAAACGTGTATGCTTTATACGCCGCATAACGCTCAATCATAACCGCCATGTCCTGACGGGTAATGTTGGCGTCCGGTGCAAATTCGGTTTCGCTTACGCCTTTTACAACGCCCGCTGTTACTGCCCATGTGACATTTGCCGCATACCATGCGTCATTTGCAACATCGGTAAAGTTACTTTCTGCCGCTGGAAGATCATCGCCGCTCATGCGGGAAAGGATTGCCGCAAATTCCGCACGGGTGATATTATCCTCCGGCGCAAACTCTGTTTCGCTTTTACCGTTTATCAGTTTCTTGTCAGCCAGGTCTTTGATGTAGGCAGCCGCCCAGTGACTTTCCGGTACATCACGGAATGTCTGATCTGTCTTGTCCGGTTCCTCCGGCGAAACAACATTGGTTCCGCTGCCTCTGTGTCCCGAGCCGCTGCCGGAACCGCCGCCGGAGGAACCGCCTTTGCCGTCTTCTTCGTCAGGGTCCCACTCTTCATAGTCTTTTTCTTTGGTGTAGTCGTCGGTATAGAACCACTCAATCTGATCACTTTCAGACAAAACCCTTGTGGCATAGCCTTCGTTGGCAATTTCGCCGTTCAATCTGTACATCCAGCCGGATTTTGGCCCGTTGTCAAACTCACCAAGCCCGTCTATTTCCGAAATATAGCTCCCATCCGATTTATAGTCAAGTTCTGCATTGTTCAGCATCATTTCCGTGACATATTTCACTGTAGAACCCTTAGGTATGTTTACCGACTGGGATTTGATCCATACCGGGTCTGTGTGTTTTCCTGTATTGGAGCCGGTTTCTTTATTATAGTGCAGCTTGTCTCCTGTAAGAGAGAATTTTACGCCAATCGTGTCTTGTTCCGAAGACGAGCCGCCGCCCGCTCTGTTTACTGTGACGGAATAGCTTTTTGTTTCGCTTTGATCCGCAGACGTAACCGTAAGGATAAAATGATTTTCCCCTACGCTTACAGCAATGGCAGGGCTTGTTGTTTTGTTTTGAAGCGCAATATCTTCTATGTTTTCACCGGTTAAAACGGCAGTCGCCTGCTGATAATTCATTTCAGGGGCAAATCGGATCGATTTTACCAAATTTGAAACGGAAAATGCAAGCTTTCCGTTTTCATCGGGAGTTTTTACATCATCGCCCGGAGTCAGCGTCAGCGATTTTAAGTCAGCATTGCTCTCACCGGCTTTCACATTGGTGAGGTTCAAAAGATAAATTGCCGGTTCTTTCTTTTCCTCCTGAACAATAATTCTCAGTTTTTCCACGGCAGCAAACGCTTTTGTGCTTGCTCCTGAGCTGACTCTTTGGTTAGAAACATAGATGTTCGCTTCCGCATTTGCCGCTGTGGGGGTACCGGTAAGAGAATTGGCGCCCTCCGCGTCCACTTCATATGTAAATGTTCCATCTTCCAGCGCAACGGATTTCCCATTGATGCTTAAAGCGGCAAGCCCCGCTGTTTTTCCAACAGCTTCTTCCGCAGGCGCGGCGCGGAGCACCTGCAAAATTTCCGGCGATTTTTCACCGATGGCTCCGCCGTCGTATAACCAGGGGTTATATATTTTAATATACGAAATGCTGTCTAACTTTACAGGATTTCCCTCGCCGTCTACTGCCCAATCCAAATCAAAACCGTCGCCGTTATACACAGCATAGTGGTTTTCGATATATGGATTTGCCGCCGCGTTGCCTTTTGGGTTGGCGGCAGGGCTGTTTGAATCGTCGCCGGCTGCATGATTGTCTGCATAGCCAAAGGACGGAAGTACCATATCCGAGATTTTTGTGCCGGTAAAGGAAACGCTTTTGTCTGTATAGGTGTCGTTTTTACCAATGCCGTTTTGGAACGATTGATATACGGCGGAATTTGGATAATATGGCTGTGTGTGATGGTCGTTTGTCAAAATGGTGCCTGAGCCGCCTTGATTGTCGGTCCACGGCACATGAACCGCACCTGCAAAGGAAGGATCGGGGTTGGTGTAGGTCACGGTTAAATTATGAACGGTATTCGCGTCATAATATTCGCTGCCTGCCAGCTCATACCAATGTTCCCCGTCCTGAGATACCATAACTGCCGCCGGTTCGCTTGCAGACTGGGAACTGGTACCGTCTGCGTTTGTAAACGCATTTCCCTCTACAATAAAATCAATGCCGTACGGATTCATCGGGTTGTTTTCAATCGGTGTATCATACCGGTACACAATGTTGCCGCCGAAAGAGATCGGAAGAGCACACGTCAGAACTCCAGTCACAACACCA
>CALGRC010000034.1 GCA_937959315.1 uncultured Clostridia bacterium
TTGCACCGATGGTTGTAACCGTCGGCGGTAGCGCCAGATTTTCAAGGCTCTGACAGTAGGAAAAAGCGTTTTCCCCAATGCTGGTAACGCCAACTGGCAGGACAATCTTTTTCAGTGCGCTACAGGAAGAAAAACAGGAATCCGGGATGGCGGTAATGCCCGCTCCAAACTCGATGGATTCCAGATTTTCGTTCGAGCCAAAGGCTGCTACGCCAAGCGTCCGCAGACTGTACGGCAATTTCAACTGCCGTAAATCGCAACTGGAAAACGCCCGCGTCCCAATGTTTGTCACATAACTGGGGATATTGATGTCGGTCAACGACTCGCAAACCCAAAACGCTTCGTTCCCAATCGACTTGATCCGCTCTGAAAGGGTAACCGTTTTCAGCGATGGGCACCGCTTGAACATTTGTCCCGGAATATCTGCGTTTGAATGGATGACAGCCGTTTGTAAATTTGGGCACTCCTCAAAAATGCCCGTACCATAGGTGGTGACGCTGGAGGGGATGGTGATGGATGTCAGCCCGGATTTATAAAATGCAGCAGTATCAATCCAATATACTTTTTCTGGTAGGGTGATGGATGTTAAGGATACGCAATTTTCAAATGCACCAAACCCAATGCTGCGCAGTTCACTTCCGAGCGTGATGCTTTGCAGCGATGTACAGCCAGAAAATGCCACATCACCGATTTCCCTTACCGTATCCGGCAGCTTGACGCTCTTTACATTGGTCAGTCCATAGAACAGCCAATCGGATATGTTGGTAATGCCTTCACTGACAACGATGCTCGTTATATCGTCCTTAAACGATGAAAACAGGATATATTTATGATTCAAGTTTCCGGTTCCAATAATGGAAAGCTGCCCGGTATCGGTATTAAACTGGTAAATGGCATCCGGTCCCGGCTTGTCGTATGGCCCGCCCTCGATGATTTTGGCAGACGCAGCAAATGGGAAGGATACCATCGTCATCAATAGCAAGCCCATAGATAAAAGCAGGCATACGGTTTTTTTGTGGTTCATACTTGACCTCCTATCTATATTGGTATTTTTTGAATTTGAAAAAGCCGCCATATGGTATGGCGGCTCTCTGCACCTGTTTCTTAGGTGGGTTATCATCTCAATTTTCCTTCCTGTACTTTTTTCTTCTGGGTATTCGTAAGATTGCTGGTTCTCTGCTGTCCGGGCGTTCTATCCATTGTCGATTGACGGATTTCTGCCTTGTATTCCTCTATTTTTTTACGCACAGAAGGTTTTTGGTTAGTATCGCTGTCCGTTCTTTCCATATCCCCGTGCTTCATAAATGCGCTCTCGCGTTGATTTTCTTTTGCACGGGGCTGGGCGTTTTTTGACGGTTCCTCCATTGCCTGACCTGCTTTTGAAATAGCGTCCTGTTCTGGCTCTGGTTCTATTTCCGGGGCGGCATAGCCCAGTTTTTCCATAATATAGTTGAGTTTTGTTACATCTTCCTGTTTGGCGATTATATCGCACAGCCCGGTATTGCTGGTTTTATCGGAAACAGCACTAAACAGTACGCCATATTTCTTTGCTTCCGATTGGAATGTTTTTAAGTCCTTCTCTTTGATTTGCAGGATACACAAGGGTTTATCCGCTTTCAAAAGCTGTTTCATTGTTGTTTTCCCCTGCAATTTTGTATTCTCTTTGAGTAGGGCAATAATGATGGCGGCGAGATTTTTTGCACCAAGTCCTGCCAATTTCATTGCGGACTCAGTAATCTGTATGCTTTCCTTTACCATCAAGTCAGCGACTTCGCCGCTTGTGTTCATGTTCCATCAACTCCTTGTCGGCTTGTTTTTTATATAGGTAAATCACCCACAAATTTAATTTTATGAAAAATAATATTTTAGGTTGCATTTATCCTAAAAATTGATATAATAATATTATAAAGGAGGTATGATTTATGCAGGTAAATACCAATAACCTTGTTTCCATTTCAGAAGCAAATCAGAATTTTTCCAAAGTAGCACGTTTGGTTGATAAGCAAGGGGCAGCAATTATTTTGAAAAACAATTCGCCCAGATATGTTCTTATTGACTATGCACAGCTTCAGGATAACACTGTTACCGATAATGATACTGTTACATCGGTTGCAAAAAAGTTGTTGTCTAAACATCTTCACGCATTTGAGGAACTTGCAAAATGATTCATCTGACAAAAGAACAAATCCTTCTGATGCACTCGCTTTGTATATCTCAAACCGGCGGTGCGGACGGTATTCGCGATGATGGTCTGCTGGATTTGGCAGTCAATTCACCTTATCAGAGTTTTGGTGGTATAGACTTATATCCGAGCATACAAACAAAAGCCGCCCAAATTTGTTTCAGCTTGATCAACAACCATCCATTTGTTGATGGAAACAAACGTATCGGCATACTTGTTATGCTTACTATATTAGAACTTAACGGAATAACAGTGGAAACTTCTGACGATGCGCTTATATCTTTGGGACTTTCAGTTGCCCAAGGAAATACAAATTCTGATGCAATCGCAGAATGGATTATTGCAAATACAAAATCTTAACCAAACGCCGGCAGGAAATTCCTGCCGGCGTTTTTCATTATCGCATCCGCTTGTGTTCATGTTCCATCAACTCCTTGTCGGCTTGTTTTTGTAGCGTTGCCGCCTGACGTTTTTTCTCGGCAATCCGGTATGCGTCCTTAAAAATGGATTTGCATAGCCGTACCTCGATACGCAGGGCTGAAAGCTCTTTGTTAATTTGCTGCGCTTTTTGCTTGGTTCCCTCACAATTTTCCTCAGTCCTTTCTGCATATAGTCGTTTGCGAAACGTAATCAGCCTTTCTATTTCGTCCTCCTTTGATTGCTGCAATGCAGACAATTCTGTGCCCGTTTCAATGCGATTGGAAACCAAAAATTTGAATTGCCTTTGGTATCGTTCCAGCTTCAGCAGTTCCTCGCGCATGAAAAAAGACACCCGCTGGGGTGTCTGTTTCCGGCGTATTTTTTTGAACAGATAGAGGTAACGGAAGTAGAGCGCTTGAAATCCTTTGAGTTTTTTCCGCTTTCTATTCTTTAAGCTGCCTTGATACCGATATTGCTTTTTCGGCAATTCGCTGGGGCTTGCCATTTTGATACCGTTTCTTGCTGCTTTGATTCTTTCCAAAATATCGTCCTCAGAATACCCTTTCCCTAAATTGTCTAAACGGACAGGCTTTTTCCCAAACGGTGCAATGATAGAAGTGAATTTGTATTGTGCTCCTTTCCGATGTATGGTGTAGCCCCGTTCCTCCAGTATCCGCCAAAACTCCTTCATGGTATATGCAGCTTTCATAATCTCGTCCAATTCCAGCCGTATTTGCCCCCGGATGGTTGGCCGATTCTCTTTGATTGCCTTCCACTCGGCATAGTGCAGCCCTTTTCCTTTGGGCTGGATGACAGACAGTTCATTTTCTCTGCATAGTTTATCCGATGTTGCCCGGATTTGGTTATAGTAGCTTGCCGGGGAGGAGTGATACTTTTTGCCGTCAACAAAGGAAACGGAATTGACTACAATGTGATTGTGCAGATGATGTTTGTCCAGATGCGTCCCGATTACCGCTTCAAACCGTTCCCCAAAGCATTGCCGGGCAAATGCAATCCCAATTTCATGTGCCTGCTGTGGTGTGGTTTCGCCCGGTGCAAAGGATTGGATAAAGTGATAACCCAGTACATCGTCCTCTTTTGCCCAGCGGCGTTTGGTTTCCTGCATTTCGGTATAAGCCGTTTCTATGCTGCTGCAATTTAAGCAGGATTGAAACAGGCGCTGCTCGGTCTTTTTTGGATTGACGGCATATGCAATTTTCCCGTCAAGGGTAGTCTTTTTCTCGTTGGACGCATAGGAAACGCTGCGACATAGGTTTTGCCTGATTGCGTACACTTTTGTGATTGCCATTATATCCGTTTCACCTCGTACCATATTTTGTCCAAAGCCTCCCGCATTTTCTGTACTTCCTTGACCTGTATGACACCAATGCCATTTGCTTTGTATGCAAGCTGATTGATATTGTTGCCGATGGCGGAAAGTTCGCGGAGGAGTTTTGCGTATTCATCCGGTGGGCGAGGACGGATTTCTGTGCCCATAATCAGCTTGCGGATATATGGTTCTCTTTTCAATCCCGCGTTTTGGGCTTGTTGTTCTAAATACGTTATTTCAGTATCAGACAATCTTACTAAAATGGCATTTGCGCGTTTTCGCATAAAATCACCTCATTTCAATATGCCGATAGGCGGGGTATTAGGGGCGAAGCCACTAACAAGCTGCATTTGGATAGCCAAATGCTATGCTTGCCGTTCATCAAACATACAAGTATGTTCGATGAACACCGCCTGCGGCGGTTTTTAGCGTTCCGGCTCATGCTTTCTTTTCTGTTTTTTTCTGGTTCATGCTGCTTTGCTAAATCCTCAGCAAATTCTTTTATAGCAGTCTCTATTGATCCCACATGAGTGCAATCATTTTCACGCCAATGTTCATAACATTTAGAGAGCAAATTATCCACTTTCAATAGAGCTTTGATTTGTTTTTCATTAAGACGATCATCAATTTCAAAAACGATTAAAAAATCGTCGCAAATGCCAATTTTATATGAGTTCTGCAGCACCTCCTCTGGCGTAGAATTTTTCATTTTTTCAATAAAAATATCAAATTCATGCTGTACTTTTTCATATAGCTGTTTTCTTAACTTATCTATGTTTTTCATAATTTTCAATCCTTTCAGATTTTATCGTGCCATTTCATATGATTGCCGCCGTTGCGGAATTTCCTCGTCTGGCTCGCTCATGTCCACCCCTTCGTGTGAGCGCTTGTCAAGGCTAAGCAGCGCATCTACCGCCGCCAACCGTTTCATCTTTTCAGATAGTTCCGCCTCCTGCGGAAACTCTGTTTTACATTCTACTTTTGCTACTTCAAACTGCTGTTTCACATCAGATAGTTTTGCTTTCCATTCATCTAATTCTTTTGCAAAACCATTTATGGCATTGTCTATGCGTTGGATATTACCAAATATATCTCTGCCCAGTGCAATTTCGTGTTGTAAATGATTTTTTAATATAATCTGAAAAAGTGTGCTTTCTGCGCTGAAAGATAACTGCATTGTAAACCCCCGGTATTCACCAATGACAGTAGGTTCCGATGAGATCATCTGTTTGCAGCGTTCCAAAAGGGCAGTACCTGCTTGTTCTTTATCAAAATAGTCCACTGAGTCAATGGTCATGGGGCCAAATTTGTCATCCTGTTTCGGATGCTGTGCAGCTACGGCAATATCCTGTTCCAAGCCAGATATATAGTTTTGCAGTCGGGCAATTTCTTTGGGGTAGTATTTGATTACCTTGTCCTCCAGCTCATATTTCTGTGACAGGAAACTCGACTTAATCAATTTCAGCTTTGCCACTTCGGTATCCAGTTCCATTTTTTCCTTGATGTGCGGGTTGCCTGTGGCAAGCGCCTTGATTTCCGCATAAGACAGCGCCGTTTCGTCAATATCCTCCGCACTTCTGACCGGGGCTTTGCTGGTCATAATCTGCGATATAAACTTCTGCTTGTTTTCCACCGTCTGCCACATATAGCTGTCAAAGGTGTCTTTGGTGACATAGCGGTAGATATGTACCTGTTCATTGCGGTTGCCCTGCCGGATAATCCGTCCGGCGCGTTGCTCCAAGTCGGCAGGCCGCCACGGACAGTCCAAGTCATGGGACGCATACAAAAGCGTTTGCACGTTGGTTCCGGCCCCCATCTTTGGAGTAGAGCCAATCAGGATACGCACATCGCCTTTGCGTACTTTGGAAAACAATTCTTTTTTCTTCACCTCGCTGTCTGCGTCGTGAATAAACGCAATATTCTGTTCGGGTATGCCTTTGTCCATCAATTTTTCCCGCATACTGTTATAGACAGAAAATGTACCGTCAGATTTTGGCGTGGACAGGTCGCAAAACACAAGCTGTGTTGCCCTTGTATCGGCTGTTTTCTGCCATATGTCAAATACATTGTTTGCACAGGCAGACACCTTTGACTGCTCATCATCGGGCAGTAAGGGGTTTATCATGCGCTGGTCAAGCGCCAGCTTTCGCCCGTCGTTGGTAATCTTTAGCATATTGTCAACGGTGGGGTCAA
>CALGRC010000035.1 GCA_937959315.1 uncultured Clostridia bacterium
GCGCACGCGCTCTATCATGTCTAAGGTTTCTAAAAATTCTTCATTGGTTTCGCCGGGAAAGCCCACGATGATGTCGGTGGTCAGCGTCAGGCCCGGCATTCTTTCGCGTGCTTTGCGCACAATTTCCAGGTAGCTTTCCCGCGTGTAGCGGCGGTTCATGGCCGAAAGCACCCGGTTGCTGCCCGCTTGCAGCGGCAGGTGCAGGCTATTGCAGATGTTTTTGTGGGAGGCCATGACGTCCAGTACCTGCGTACTGATATCTTTTGGGTGGGAGGTCATAAACCGGATGCGCGCAATGCCCGGTACGGCCGCCGCCTGCTCCAATATGTCTGCAAACCCATAGCGGTAGGAGTTGACGTTTTGCCCCAGCAGCATGATTTCCTTGTAGCCGTCGGCCGCCGCCTGCCGGATATCGCGCAAAACGGCCTCCGGTTCCCGGCTGCGTTCCCGCCCGCGCACATAGGGCACAATGCAGTAGGTGCAAAAATTGTTGCAGCCGTACATGATGGAAATATAGGCGGTCACCGCATTCCCGCGGTGTATGGGCAGCCCTTCGTGGATGGCATGGTCTTCGGTTAAGTCAAACACCCGTTCCTGCTTGTCCAGCACTTTTGTAAGCAGCGCCGGGAATTTGTACAGCGCGTGGGTGCCAAACACCAAATCGATATGCGGGTAGGTCTTTTTGATGCGCGCTGCGGCAGCCTCCTCCTGCATCATGCAGCCGCACACGCCAATGACAAGCCCCGGTTTTTTGGCCTTGAGGTGCTTGAGCGCCCCCAGGTTGCCGTACACCTTGAGCTCGGCGTTTTCCCGCACCGCGCAGGTGTTAAATAATATCAGGTCTGCATCCTCCCGCGCCTGCGCCTGCCTGTAACCCAGTTCCTCGGCCATCCCCAGCAAAATTTCCGAATCGGCAACATTTTGCTGGCAGCCGTAGGTTTCTATCCATACCCGCTTATTTTCCACCGTCTGACGCCCCTTATTCCAGTTGTAGCTGCAAAAGATTCTATATCTAAAATATCATACCATAAAAGCGGGAAAATGTAAACCGTTGGTTGGCCGGGAGGAAAAATTTATTTTTGGGGTGGAAATCGCTGCCGGTTTGTGATACACTATTAAGGATTATAGGATGTTGAGGAGGTGGCGGGGTGATAGCAAAGGTCAAAAGCTGTGCGCTTTCCGGGCTGGACGGCTATTTGGTAACAGCCGAGGTGGACGCCTATGCCGGCGTACCCGCCATCGACATTGTCGGGCTGCCCGACGCGGCGGTCAAGGAGTCGCGCGAGCGGGTGCGTTCGGCGGTGCGCAACAGCGGCCTGCAATTCCCGCAGAAAAAAATCATTGTCAACCTGGCGCCTGCCGATACCAAAAAAGAGGGCGCCTATCTGGATCTGGCCATTACGGTTGCCATTTTGGTGTCGTCGGGGCAAATGGAACAGCGGGCGGCGGAGCCCTATGTGTTTATCGGCGAGCTGGCTTTGGACGGCGCCCTGCGCCCTGCGGCCGGCGTGCTGCCCATGGTGCTGGAGGCCAAAAAATGCGGCGTTGCCCGCGCTATTGTACCGGCAGAAAATGCGCCGGAGGCCGCGGTGGTGGACGGCGTGGAGGTATACGGCGCGCACAGCTTGTCCGAGGCGGCGGCGCATTTGCGCGGCGAACGGCCGCTGGCCAAGGAAAGGGTGGATTTGTCCGGCTTTTTTGGCGGCGGCACCGCCCTGCACGAGGATTTTGCCGACGTCAAGGGGCAGGAGGGCGCCAAGCGCGCACTGGAGGTGGCCGCCGCCGGCGCGCACAACTGCCTGATGATCGGCGCGCCCGGTTCGGGCAAAACCATGCTGGCCCGGCGGCTGCCGGGGATACTGCCCGATTTGACCTTTGACGAGGCGCTGGAGGTCACCAAAATCTATTCCATTGCCGGCAAGCTCCCGCCCGGGACGGCGCTGATTAAGGAGCGCCCCTTCCGCAGCCCGCACCACGGCGTATCGGGTGCGGCGCTCACGGCCGGCGGGTCGCCGCCGCGGCCGGGCGAAATCTGCCTGGCGCACCGCGGGGTGCTGTTTTTGGATGAATTCCCGGAATTCCGCAAGGACGCAATGGAGGCCATGCGCCAGCCGCTGGAGGACGGGCAGTTTACCGTGGCCCGCGCAGGCGGCACGGTGACCTTCCCCAGCGCGTGTATGCTGGTTGCCAGCATGAACCCCTGCCGGTGCGGCTATTACGGCGACCCGGTACGCGAGTGTACCTGTACGCCGGGGCAGATTCAAAAATACCTGAGCAAAATTTCCGGGCCTATGCTCGACCGTGTGGACATCCACATCGAGGTGCCCACCGTGCGCTTTGCCGACCTTGCGCAGCAGCGCAAAGCCGAGTGCTCTGCCGACATCAAGCGGCGGGTGAATGCGGCGCGGGAAATCCAGCTCAAGCGCTACCAGCGCGACGGCATTTTTGCCAACGCGCAGCTGGACGCGGCGGGTATTGAGCAGTATTGCGCCATTGGCGACGACGGCCGGGCGCTGCTGGCCCGGGTGTTTGAAACGCTGGGCCTGTCTGCGCGGGCGCATGCGCGCATTTTAAAGGTTGCCCGCACCATTGCAGACCTTGCGGGCAGCGAGGATATTTTGGTGCCGCATTTGGCGGAAGCCATTCAGTATCGGAGTTTGGATAAGAAGTTTTTTCGATAGGAGTGACAAACATGACAATCCCATCCAATTATGCGCCGGGCATGGATATCCGGCAGACCGAGGTGGCCATCAAGCAGGTCAAGGACCATTTCCAGCGTGCGCTGGCAAGGGGGTTGAACCTCACCCGGGTATCTGCGCCGCTGTTTGTGCGGCCGGAGAGCGGCTTAAACGACAATTTAAACGGTGTGGAGCGGCCGGTGCGGTTTGATATGAAATCCTTGCACGGCGGCGAGGTGGAGGTGGTGCATTCGCTGGCCAAGTGGAAGCGCATGAGCCTAAAGCGCTACGGCTTCCGGCCGGGCGAGGGCATTTACACCGATATGAACGCCATCCGGCGGGATGAGGATGTGGACAACCTGCATTCGGTCTATGTAGACCAGTGGGACTGGGAAAAGGTCATCACGCCGGGTATGCGGGGGATGGAAACGCTCTGTGATACGGTGCGCACGGTGTACGGCTGTATCCGCGATACCGAGCAGTACATCTGCGGCCTGTACCCGCAGGTAAAGCAGATACTGCCGGAGGAAATTTTCTTTATATCCGCCCAGCAGCTTTTGGACAGGTACCCGGACAAAACCGCCAAGGAGCGGGAATATGCTGTCACAAAGGAGCACGGCGCGGTATTTATTTCCGGTATCGGGGGCAAGCTATCGGACGGGAAGCCGCATGACGGCCGCGCGCCCGACTATGACGACTGGAGCTTAAACGGCGATATTTTGGTCTATTCGCCGGTGATTGATACGGTGGTGGAGCTGTCGTCCATGGGTATCCGGGTGGACGCAGAGGCGCTCCGGCGCCAGCTGGAGCTGTCGGGCTGCCAGGAGCGCGCGCAGCTGGAATTTCACGCTTCCCTGCTGGCCGGAGAGCTGCCCCAGACCATTGGCGGCGGCATTGGGCAGTCGCGGCTGTGCATGATGCTTTTGCACCGGGCGCACATTGGTGAGGTGCAGGCGTCGGTGTGGCCGCAGAGCGAATATGACCGGCTGAAAGAGTATCATATTGAATTGTTATAAATTGGGAGGAATGAGCAAATGGTTACCGTACGCGAATTGTACCGGGACAAGGAAGGCTTTGCAGACAAGGAAATCACGGTGGCGGGCTGGGTGCGCAGCATCCGCGCGTCCAACGCGTTTGGGTTTATCGAGTTAAACGACGGCACCTTTTTTTCCAATTTGCAGGTGGTATTTGAAAGTGAATTTTTGGAAAATTACGCCGAAATTGCCAAGTTAAACGTGGGCGCCAGCCTGTATGTGACCGGGAAATTTGTATTGACCCCCGACGCCAAGCAGCCGTTTGAGCTCAAGGCGGTGCGTATTGAAGTAGAGGGGCAGTCAAGCCCCGACTATCCCTTGCAGAAAAAGCGCCATTCCATGGATTACCTGCGCACCATTGCGCACCTTAGGCCGCGCACCAACACCTTTGCAGGGGTGTTCCGCGTCCGGTCGCTGGCGGCCTATGCAATACACAAATTTTTCCAGGAACGCAGCTTTGTGTATGTCAACACGCCGCTCATTACCTGCAGCGACGCCGAGGGCGCGGGCGAGATGTTCCGCGTGACCACGCTGGATATGGACAACCTGCCCAAAACAGACGGGAAGGTGGATTTTTCGCAGGACTTTTTCGGAAAGCCGGCAAACCTGACGGTCAGCGGCCAGCTGCAGGCCGAGACGCACGCGCTGGCGCTGCGCAATGTGTATACGTTTGGGCCTACCTTCCGGGCGGAAAACAGCAATACCACCCGGCATGCGGCGGAGTTTTGGATGATTGAGCCGGAGATGGCGTTTGCCGATTTGAAGGATGACATGAAGCTGGCCGAGGACATGATGAAGTTTGTCATTTCCTATGTGATGGACCATGCGCCCGAGGAGCTGCAATTTTTCAACCAGTTTGTGGATAAAGGGCTTATCGAGCGGCTGACCCACATTGTAGAGAGCGATTTTGGCCATGTGACCTACACCGAGGCGGTGGAGCTTTTGCAAAAGAGCGGCAAACAGTTTGAATACCCGGTGTCGTGGGGAGTGGATTTGCAGACCGAGCACGAGCGGTACCTAACCGAAGAGGTGTTCAAAAAGCCGGTGTTTGTCACCGATTACCCCAAGGAAATCAAGGCGTTTTACATGAAGCTTTCAGACGACGGGAAGACGGTGGCCGCCATGGATTTGCTGGTGCCGGGCATTGGGGAAATCATCGGCGGCAGCCAGCGGGAGGACGGCTATGACAAGCTGCTTTCCCGCATCCGCGAGCTGGGGCTGGATGAAAAGGACTACTGGTGGTACCTGGATTTGCGCAAATACGGCGGCGCCCGGCATGCGGGCTTTGGGCTGGGTTTTGAGCGGCTGATTATGTATTTGACCGGTATGGGCAATATCCGCGATGTCATTTCATTCCCGCGCACGGTCAACAACGCGGAATTTTAAACGCCTGTTTTTGCGGGCGATTGAGGAGGTCTGGACGGATGGCAAAATTGGTCAAGGTGCTGCTGTATCTATTAATACCGTTTATCTGCCTGTTTGTGGCGTTCCAAATCAACGTCCTTTTGGGCTGGGCGGTGTTTGTCATTGGCTTGGGAATCATGCTGTGGCTGCTGCGCGGCGATTTGCTGACCATGATAGGCAATTTCAAATTTCATAAAGACCATGGCAAGGGGTTCCTGTGGTTTGAGCGGGCGCTCAAAACCGGCAGAATGCGGCCGGATAACCAGCTTATCTATGCCTATTTGCTGCTGCGCGACGGCAGCATAGACAAGGCGGAGCGCATGATTAACAAAACGCTGTTTTTGAGCAAAAAAAAGGTGAGCGCGGACGTTTTGCGCGGCTCCACGCTCAATCTGGCGCTTATTAAGTGGAAGCGGGGCAATTTGAAAGAGGCCATTGCCGATATGGAGGGAATGTATGCCGACGGCTACCGCTCCACGGTACACTACGGCACATTGGGTTATTTTTATATTTTGGACGGCCAGTACCAAAAGGGGCTGGAATTTAACCGCGAAGCGCATGAATACAACGAGGATGACGACATCATATACGACAACCTGGCGCTTAACTGCTTTTTGACCGGCGATATCCGTACGGCGGCCGATATGTATGAAGAAATTTTAGAACATCACCCAGCCTTTATTGAGCCTTACTACAACTATGCACTGGTGCTGGAAAAAATGGGCGACTACGAAAGCGCCATGGATTTGTGCAGGCAGGCGCTGACCTACAGCGAGAAATTTTTGTCCACTGTGACGCACGAAATGGTGGAAAACCTGAAAACCAGGCTGGAAGAGGGGATACGACAGGCAGGCGGCAGCATAGACGGGACCAATCTGGAACAGATGGGTGGCGGACAGGTGCAAGATGAACAGGTATGAAGAATTGCAAGGGTATTTGAAAACATTGGGCAGCGCATGCGTTTGCTTTTCGGGCGGGGAAGACAGCGCCTTTTTGCTCAAATGCTGCGCAGACGCCCTGGGCAAGAGTGCAGCGGCCGTAACGGTAGACGCGCCGTGGGTGCCGCGGCAGGCGTTGGCGCAGGCGGTACAGACGGCGCATGCGCTGGGAGTCAAGCATGTGGTGTTACATATGGAACCGTCTGGTTTGCCGGAAGATGCATGGGACGGCAAAGGTTTTGCCGGTAAACGGGCATTGTATGCCTGTATTTGCACGTATGCGCAGCAAAATGGCTATGCGGCGGTGCTGGACGGCACCACGCTGGACGATACCCGGACCTTTTGCCCCGGCTGCCGGGCCGCTGCGCGGCTGGGGGTATTTTCCCCGCTGGAGGATTTGACGGCGGGCGATATCCGGGCTATGGCGCGCATGATAGGGATGGGAAGCCGTATGCAGACGGACGGCGCCCAAAAAGAAGCCCGCCGTTTGGCGGGCGTACGGTGACGCCGGGAGGGCAGGGCATTATGAAAGTATTGTATTTGGATTGCTTTTCGGGTATCGATACCGGTATGCTGCCGGGCGCGCTGCTGGATTTGGGCCTGGTGGGCGCGGACGAGTGGAAACGCCAAATGGAAACCGTGCAGCCTGGCGGCGCTTGGACGTTGGAGGTCTGCCGCACAGAACGGTGCGGCATTGGCGCGACTGGGATTTTTGTGTCGGCGGCGGACGATGTACTTTGGACGGCCGGGCGGCTGGAACAGGCGGTTGCGCAAAGCGGCTTGTCCGGCCGCGCCAGAAGGCTGGCGTCGGGCGCGCTGTCCAAGCTGGTACGGGCAAAGGCGCATGTTGCTGGGTGCAGGGAGGAACAGGTGACGGCAGGCGGGCAGGAAGCGGCGGAACTATTGTGCGATTTGGCGGGCGCGGCGCTGCTTTTTGATTTGCTGGGTGTGGACTATTGTATGGCGTCCCAGCTTACCGAAGGGACATCTGCCGGAGGGCGGCTGGTCCCCCTTCCTGTCGTATTAGAACTTTTGTGTGCCTACCGTATGCCCTACCGGTTCAGCAATGCGCCGGGCGCGCTGATATCGCCGGCAGGCGCGGCGTTTGCGGCGCAGGCGGTGCAGGAATACGGCCCCATGCCGTCTATGCACATTGACCGGATTGGCTACGGCGCCGGGCGGCGCAGGCTGGAAACGCCCCATTTGCTGCGCGCGGTGCTGGGCACTACCGACGACGTGCTGTTTGAACAGGAATTTTCGATGGAGCAGGTGCTGGAGGACGCGGTTTTGCAGGAGGTGTGCGGCGCGGTTTGAAACAGGTGACGGTTGGGCCCAACGACGCAAACCAGCGGTTGGATAAATTTATTGGCAAGTACTGCCGCACCATGCCCATGGCGATGGTGTATAAAATGCTGCGCAAAAAGCGTGTCAGGTGCAACGGCAGGCGGGTAACCGCCCCTGATTTGCATCTGTGCGAGGGGGATGTGCTGGAGCTTTACTTCAACGATGAATTTTTTGCAGCCAATCGCCGGATGGACGGCTGGAAAACGGCCAAGGCCCAATTGGATGTGGTGTACGAGGATGCGCACATACTGCTGGTCAACAAGCGTCCCGGGCTGGTGGTGCACCATGACGGCAGCGGTACGCCGGATACGCTCATTGCGCGCATTCAGGCATATCTGTATCAAAAGGGCGAATACCGCCCGGCTGCGGAACAGACCTTTGCGCCCGCGCTGTGCCACCGCATTGACCGCAATACCGGCGGCATGGTGCTGGCGGCCAAAACGGCTGAGGCGCTGCGCATTTTAAACGACGCCGTCAAAAACCGGGAAATCAAAAAATGGTATATGCTGCTGGTACAGGGGCGCTTGCCGCAAAAAAGCGGGACGCTGGCCCACTACCTGCAAAAGGACGAGGGCCAAAAGCGGGTATTTGTGTACGACAGCCCCCGCCCCGGCGCGCTGACAGCGGTAACGCGCTACCGGGTGGTAGAGGAGCGGGAACGGGAATCGCTGGTGGAAGCGGAGCTGGTCACAGGGCGCACCCACCAAATCCGCGCGCAGTTTGCGCACATCGGCCACCCGCTTTCGGGTGACGGCAAGTATGGCAGCAACGCGTTCAACCGGTCGGTAGGGCGCAAATACCAGGCGCTGTATGCGTACAAGCTCCAGTTTGCGTTCACCAAAGAACACGCGCTTTCCTACTTGAATGGGAAGGTGTTTGCCATAGACGTCCCGTTTGCGAAGGGATTGGGCATAAAACAGGAGGGATTGCAATGATTTTGGATTTTCCGTCCATGGAAGAGACGGTTTTGGAGCATTTTTGCGGCGGCGAAGGCGCGCTTTGCGCACGCATGTACAATGATGGATCAAACAAAATCCTGCGCGGGCGTCTGGCGCCGGGCGCATCCATTGGGGCGCATACCCACGATACCAGCAGTGAGACCATCTATATTTTGCAGGGGGCCGGCAGGGTGGTGTATGACGGCGTATCCCAGCCGGTTGCGGCGGGGCAGTGCCACCATTGCCCCAAGGGGCATTCGCACAGCCTCATCAACGACAGCGGCGCGGATTTGATCTTTTTTGCGGTGGTGCCGCAGCAGTAAAAAACACCTCATCCTTTTGGATGGGGTGTTTTTTTGTATAATAGGAAATTGCGCAAAAAGAAAAAGTGTGATATAATGAAAAAAGATTAAAATAGAGCATAATAAAAGAAGGG
>CALGRC010000036.1 GCA_937959315.1 uncultured Clostridia bacterium
GTCACATCGGAAATATCTGTACCGCTCATCATTGCCGTATTGGCCGCCAAACCGCGTTCTGCAATTACCGAGCCATCCCCAACGCCCACAATATTGATACCGCTGAGCAAAGGGACTGTTTTGCTGATGATATATGTCCCCGCCGGAAAAAATACCGTTCCTTTGTTATAAGTGCTCTTCACAGTCTGTATGGCGGCCGTAATGGCCGCCGTATCATCTGTTTTGCCATCCCCCTTTGCCCCAAAATCTTTGACACTGACCATATCTCCTGTTTGATATTGCTCAGACGCAAAGGCAGGCGGAACCACCATACAAATACATAGCACCATCGCCAGCAATAAAGAAAATTTCTTCATCTTTTTGCCCTCCGACGCGTATTATTGTTGATTTTTCACCTGTTCTGTCATAAATGCTTCAAATTCTTTGATGCCGCCGCGTTCATACACCTCGCGGGCCTGACGGATATATTCCTTTGCTTCTTCTTCCGTCGCCGCAAACATCGCTTTGCTCATCAACCCGCCGTCCCCAGTCTGTATGAGCGTTAAAATTTCATCCCACTTCGGATACTTAAGCGCCACATAGTTTAAAGAATAAATACCATCCACAAACGTAATTGGGGAATATTCTTTCGCCAGCTCATATCTTGGATCTACATCGTTAGACAACCCATAATCAGATTCCCCATACCAGGTCTGGAACCCACTTTGCTGCAGCCACGAAGTATAAAGATTCACACCTTCCTGCTGCAACGACTTAGGGTCTTCTTTGTACTTTGCCAGCCATTCATCCGTCAAACGCGGCTGGCCATCCACC
Organism: uncultured Clostridia bacterium; assembly: GCA_937959315.1. Lineage (GTDB taxonomy): Bacteria > Bacillota > Clostridia > UMGS1810 > UMGS1810 > CALGRC01. Next base: position 814 of record CALGRC010000036.1, read on the forward strand.
ATTTCATAGTGCTCCCCTTCAATGCCATACCGGCATAACAGCCTGCCTTCTTCACTATTTATATAATTGAGCAGTTTCATGGTTTCTTCCGGATATTTATTATCTTTAGACATGAAAAATACCGTACTGCCTGTTTCCCCTGTACGCCGCACACCAGTGTTCTGATACGGCTCGCCATCTGCGTTGATAATGGGGCCAAGTGGGACATATTCCATTTCCGGATGTTCGCGGTACAAGGTGTTCGGCAGGTTTTCTTTCAACAATTGATATGTACTTCCAACTACCGCCAACTTGCCTGTCGTCATTTTTTCCGTCGCAATCGCCGCCGACTGGTTAAAAGCTTCCACATCAAATAATCCCTCAGAAATCAATTTTCGCATATACAGGATTTGCTGTTCTTTCATATCGGTATTCTCATATAATTTAACTTGCCCGTCTTCTACTTTAAACGATGAAAACATATTGCGCTGTGAAACAAACGAGTTAATCAGCGATTCCCATCCATACCCGCCATGCCAGCCGCCAGAAATAATAATATCATTCCCATTGGCATCTTTAAACTCGCTGCTCCGGGCTTTAATCGCTTTCAACAACTCATAAAGCTTATCACTGCTAGTAATGGATTTGGGATCAACCCCCATCTTTTCCAATATATCTTTGCGGATATAGGCATTGTGGCACCAATTAATGATATCTTCATCCGATGCTGGAATTCCAGCTGGGATTACATAGTGTTCCCCATTGAATTCCGGATCTTCCAGATCATTTTCCCGATAATCCGCATTGATACGGTGTGTATAAGCTTCAGAAAATTCTGAACCATACTTTTCCAGCAATTCATTGAGCGGCATTAAAAGCCCTTCTTTAGCCGCCTTTTTAATAACAAGCGTTTGCCCGTCATGCGCCCCCCAAAACGGCGCGGATACCAAATCCGGCACATCACCGGTAGCAAACGCCAAATTCAGGCGTTCAATTTCGCTGGTGGTACATGCCAAATAATTCATACGTACGCCTGTTTTTTCAGCAATAATATCTGCAATTTTATTGTGCGTATAATCTACGCCGGACTGCAATGTTGACCCATTCCAACACATCAACACATCAATGGTCACTTCTTCTTGCGCCTGCTGCCCATTGTTACAGCCCATCAACGCCCCAGATGCCAGTGCAATGCATAAAACCATCCCCAACAACTTTTTCCAAATTTTTTTCATAATATAAACCCTCCTCCTTAATTTGGTTCAAACTATCAAGCCAAATGATCTACTCTGACACAATGGCATTACAAAAAGTGCAAATATGAGTGCTGCTGCGTAACTAGATTTATTTTGTCTCAACTTTTAATAGCGCCAATCATGACACCCTTGACAAAATACTTTTGCAAAAAGGGATAAACACATACTATTGGAATTGTCAATATCATTACAAACGTCACACGCAGTGCTTCCGGCGTGGTTTTCTGCGAAGACATCAACTGGTTCAATTTATCCCCTGTGGCTCCTGATTTTGTAAAATCAGTCTCTTCAATTAACTTCTGTAACAAAGTTGCCGCAGGCTGCAATTTTGTATCAGTTATGTAAAAAGCGCCAGTAAACCATTCGTTCCAATGCCCCACAGCGGCAAATAGCGCCAATGTTGCCAAAATTGGCTTGGCCAACGGCAGATATATCTGGAAAAACGTCCTTACAGAACTGCAGCCATCCACACATGCAGCTTCTTCTAATTCGTCTGGTATGCCGGAAAAATATGTACGCAGCATTACAATATCAAAAAAGCTGTATAATCCCGGGAGAATATAGATCCAAAAATTATTCAAAAGATGTAATTGCCTCAGCAAAATATATCCCGGCACCATACCGCCGCTAATCAAAGTTGTCAAATAGAAATAAAATGTGATAGGCGTACGTCCCCATAACTGTTTCCGGCTAAGCGCATACCCAACGGTTGAGCGTAAAAAAACCATTGTTACAGTACCGATAACCGTCCGCAGGACAGAAATCACAAACGCATTGATAATATTTTCATTGCGAAATGCCGTTGCATAATTTTCCAGCGTGAATTTCCGCGGCCAAAAATAAATACCGCCCTTCATTGCATCGTATCCATCATTGAGCGACAATGCAAAAAAGTAGATGAACGGATACAGCATGACTGCACACAAAAAAACTAAAATGATAAAATTGATAGTATTGCCAATTTTATAAGAGGCCCTTTTATCTGCAACAACCAAACCCTACACCCCCTACCATAAAGAAATATCTGAAATTCGTTTACTCACAAAATTAGTAATAAAAACAATTGCAAAGCTGATGAGGGATTGGAAAAGGCCAACCGCTGTCGCCAAACTAAATTGCCCTCCCTTAATACCCACATTGACGCCATATACATCTAATACATTAGACAAGTTAGCATTAGACGGGTTGGACATCAAATACAATTGATCAAATCCTGCCGAAAGTAGGCCGCCAACATTCATAATAAATAGCAACACTGCCGTGGGCAAAATGCTGGGCAATGTAATCGACCAAATAGAACGAAACCTTCCTGCGCCATCTATATAAGCTGCTTCGTATAATTCCTGATCTACCCCTGCAATCGCGGAAAGGTATATAATAGAGCTCCATCCAACCGTTTTATAAACATGCGTAATGAGAACCAATGGGTAAAACCAATTGGGATCACCCATATAATAAACTGGCTCCGCCCCCCATAAGGCTGCGCGCAGTTCATTAATCAATCCGCCGTATGGAGATACAAATTTATTGAGCAGGGTAACAATCACAACCCAGGATACGAAATGCGGTAAATAAGATACTGTCTGCATAACCCGTTTGCACCGCGCCCACCGTACCTCATTTAACATCAATGCAAAAATCAGCGGCATCGGAAACCCGATCAGCAATTTCAGCGAACTGATAATCACTGTATTTTTCACCATAATCCAAAACTGTGGATTGTGGATAAAGGTTTTGAAATATTTAAACCCAACCCAGTCACTGCCCAATATCCCTTTTGCATAACTAAAATCCTTGAAAGCCAGCGTTATGCCATAAAGCGGGATATAACAAAAGATAAAAAACCAAACGGCCGCCACCAATAAAAATATGTACAATCCAAAATAACGCCCAACTTGGCGGCGTATGCCACAAACCAATTCACCTTGCCTTGCCTGTGCATTTTTCATCATTATTTGGCCATCCATAACATCCACTCCATTTTCTTTTTACAAACATATCTTACCATACGAAAGTGTAACCGTTTAATGGACACAATTCTGTACCTTTATGGACTTTTATTTGTTATTGCTTTCACGACACCGCCTGCGATATTCCGTTGGCGTCATCCCAATAGTACGTTTAAAAACCCGATAAAAATACAGCATATCCTGATATCCCACACTCGTAGCAATAAATTCCGTATTGACATTGGAATCCCTCAACAATTCGCAAGCTTTCTTCATACGCACATCGCGCAGATACTGCGTAAACGGTTTGCCAATTTCCTGCTTAAACAAAGTAGAAAAATATGTTGCATTCATATTAAATAAACTTGCAACATTCC
>CALGRC010000037.1 GCA_937959315.1 uncultured Clostridia bacterium
ATTGCTCCTCCTTTCAGATATGAACGTCAGATAACATAAGATAAAATCGCAAGGTTTGCCGCCGACTCAATGCAGGGCCTGGATGGCAGGCGCGGCCGTGGACGTCGGTTCTACCGCCATCGTATAAGAATAGGTGTCCGGCGAAAACCCTTCAATGGAAGCGCCGTTTACCGTAACACTCCGCAGTCGGCCTTCCCTCGAGGGGAACAGGCTGGACGAGCAGATGGCGTTCATCCCAACCGCACTGTCCCACAGGCTGGTGTTGACCGAACAGCCCGACACATCATCGTCCGGCAGCTTCACCGACACGTCAAAATCCGTCTGGCCGTCGGTGCCGACAACCTCGCGCTGGGCGCCAATATCAATCAGTTTGCCGTCCTGGTACAGCGTTTCTACAAACAGCACTTCTTTTTCCCCTGCGTCCGATACTGCCGCAACCTTCGCATGCAGCGTCACTCCCGGGGTCAACTGCCTCTGCACCGCACCGCCGGCGTTTACATACACAATCGCCGACGTACGGATACCACTGTCATCCGCCGCTGCTGCCGGCAGCGCCGTGACAACCATGCACAGCGGCAATACCGCCGCGCATATACTTTTCCACAACTTGCGCAAGCAATCCACTCTCCTTCCAATTTATCCAACCGGTTATTCTTTCACCGCACCGATGGTCATACCTGAAACAAAGTATTTTTGTACAAAGGGGTAAAACAATACCACCGGCCCCATGGTAAATACCGTCATCGCCAGCTTATACCCTTCCTTTGGAAGCTGCTGGGTAGACAGCCCCACCTCGGCCATCTGCTGCTGCATTTCCGCCGTCTGGAAAATCTGATACAGGTAATATTGCAGCGGGTACAAGTTTTTGTCGTTCAGATACAGCATACTTGTCCGCCAGTCGTTCCAGTACCCCAGTGCAACCAACAGCCCAACGGTCGCGATAATCGGCGTCGCCGACGGCAGGACAATCTTCAAATAAATGGTAAAGTCGTTCGCGCCGTCAATCTTTGCCGATTCCACCAGCGATATGGGGATGTTTGAGGTAAAATATGTCCGCGCCACAATGACGTTGAACACGCTGAATACCCCGCTTAACACCAAAACGGCGAAAGTGTTGCGCAGGTGCAGTTCCGACATCAGGATGTAGATGGGCACCATACCGCCGCTGAACAACGTGGTAAAGAATAAGTAAAAAGTGCAGATATTCCGGTATTTAAAATCTTTCCGGTACAGCACATACGAGGTCATTGTTACCAAAATGATGCTGAGCGCTGTCCCGACCACCACCAGCAAAATGGTGATTTTATACGCATTGAGCATATCCGCCGGGTTTTTCAGCACCAGCTTGTACGCTTCGAGCGAAAATTCCCGCGGAATCAGGCTCAGCCCCCGGTACAATTCCCGTTCGGAGGTAAAGGACCCCGAAATGGTATAGAGGATTGGCAGGATACATACAATGGCGAACAGCGTTGCAATGGTGATAGCAAAGATATTAAATATGATATACTCTTTTGTTTTTTTCATATCGCGCCCTCCTCCCTTAATAAATCGCGCTGTCCGGGTCAATCCGGCCAACAATAAAGTTGACGGTGACAACCAAAGCACAGCCTATCACGCTCTGGTATAAACCAGCCGCCGATGTCACCGAATAATCTTTGAGCGTCATCAAGGTACGGAATACATAGGTGTCGATCACGTCGGTCGCCGCATACAGCTTGCTGTTGCTGCCAATGAGCTGGTAGAACATATCCATATTGCCCTTTAAAATGCTCCCCAAACTCAGCAGCAGCAGAATGCTTGCCGTCGGCAAAATGAGCGGCAGCGTGACATAGCGTATCCGCTTCATCAGGCCGCAGCCGTCTAAGTATGCCGCCTCGTACAGCTCTGGGTTGATGCCCGTGATGGCCGCCAGGTAGAAAATCATCCCATACCCAGTGCCAAACCAAATGCGCACGCCCAGGAATATGTATTTCCAGGCCCCAGGGTTATTGTACACATCCATCCTTTCCAGCCCCAGGCTGGAAAGGATGGAATTGATGGTACCAAACTCATAGTTAAGCAGGTTATACGCCATGCCGCCGATGATAACCCAAGACAGGAAGTGCGGCAGCATCATCACGCTCTGCAAGGTGCGTTTGTAAATCTTGGTCGCCATTTCGTGGATGATAATGGCCATAAACATCTGCACAACAACATCGGAAAGCAAAAACATAATGTTATAGGCCAACGTGTTGCGCGTCAGTTCCCACATCTTCCCCGATGAGGCAAAATACCTGAAGTTTTCCAGCCCTACCCACGGACTCCCCAGAATACCCTGGCTGTAATTATACTCTTTAAATGCAACGATTGCCCCGCCCATTGGGATGTAAGAAAAAATGAAGGTAATGACAAACGCAGGCAAAAACATCAAAAACAATACCTTGTTTTTCCGTACTTCATGGGCCACATCCGCCAACGGCGACATCTTTCTGGGCGATATCGTCTTTTTTTCTGGTAACATGGTCATGTGTCCTTTCTAAAATTGATTGGACTTTCCATGGATATGGTATTATTCAATACCCGCCATGTACTCGTCAAGCTGGCGCTGCAATTCAGCCATATACTTATCTATGCCGGCAATTTTGAGCTGCTCAATCTCAGTGGCAATCGCTTCTTCCGCAGTGCCTTCAAAAATACCGTAATACCGCGGGGCCGTATAGTTGTTGTATACATCTGTCAGCGCCAAATCCTCCTGCTGGATGCCATCGACCACCACCGGGCAGTTGACCGGGATTTCCACCTGGCTCATGGAATCGAGTTTTGCAACCAATTCGTCGCTGCCTGGGAAGCTGATTTCCTCTTCCATGCCAAATTCCGGATTGTACATCGGGACGGTATTGGCATATGCCTCATAGTCCAGCACTTTCATCTTGCCGTCGCCAAGCACTTCATAGTGGGTGCCTTCAATCCCAAAGTTGAGCAGGTTGTGCAGTTCTTTGTCCTTTTCAATTTCGTTAATCACGCGCAGCGCATCCTCTTTGTTCTTGGAGAACGAGGGGATGGACAGCATGGAGTTGGTGTAATTGTATGTGCTCTGCCGTTTATGGTACCGGGTGAAGAACTTGACATCCCACGCCGCCCGGTCGTCTGCGCTGAGCTCCTGATATACCTGGTTGCACTGTGCCGGCGAGTCAACAAAGGCCAGCGCGCTCCGGCCGCTCTTGAACGATTCTAAAGAAGACGTCTTGTTGGACAGTACGCTGCGCGAGAAAAAGCCCTTCTGGTTCCAGCGCTGCATCATCTTCGTAAATTCCAGCATTTCCGGCTGCTCGGCCGCAATAAACAGCTTGCGCTCCGGGTCATCTACATTGTAATAGACATGTTCGCCGAAACTGACCGAGCCGACTGCCTGCCAGCCCCAGTCGCTTGCAACCAGCGAAAGGTTGAGCCACGAAGCGTTGCCCGGGATGTCAAACGGGATGAAATCCGGTTCGTTTTCAGCCACTGCCGTCAAAAATGCTTCCACATCCTCAATGCTGTCCAGCGATTCAATCCCATACTTGGCCATCAAATCCCCGCGCGCCACAAAGCAGCGGTCAGGCGCATATGTATAGTTTTTCGGAATCGCATACCGTTTGCCCTCATACTTTGCAAAATCGATCACATCCTGGTTGTTTTCCCAAACAAACGGCGCGTATTGCTGCAATTCTTCATCGGTAATTTCAGCAAACCCGCCCTTTTGGGCAATCTGCCAATAGTTGAGCCAGTCTGCCGACAGCATGATGTCGCAATCCTCGCCCGAAGACAATACCAAATCATACGTTTCCTGTGTTGCATACTGCATTTCCAGCGTTACGCCCAGGCGTTCCTGCAGGATTTCGTTGATTTTTCCCAAAACCAACGCCGAATCCCGCATCTCGGTTCCTACCGTGTACACCGTCAGCGTTTTCCCGCCTGCCGAATCCCCTGCATTACAGCCTGCAAGCAGGGTAGCCATCATCAAAATGGCCATGATAAAACAGATACTCTTTTTCATTCTCATAACAAGCTCCTTTCTTTACCTTCCCTGTCTTTCCGACATTTTTGGTTCTGTGTTAACAGTATAGCAACTTTCCATCTCAAAATGTTTTGAGATTTTTACTTGTTTCTTTAATATTTTTAGTTTTTGGGCTTTGAAGCCCCCTTTTGACTTGTAAAACCCCAGGGGTTATGCTACCATGGCCAATAGAAAAAATATCCCGGAATGGAGAGCATATCTAATGAAGCATTCTTTTCTGCTGCATATGTTCAACGTCCGCAAAAGTATCATGGCCCGTTTGTTTGTCACCTTGATGGCAATGATGATTGTATCATTCATCCTTATTTTCTCCCTGTGCGGAAACAATATCATGGAAGTGGTACGGGAGCTTTCCACCTCTCATCTCATTGACGTGATGCACGCATCCAACAACCGCTTTGATTCTTCCATCAAGCTCATGCACCAGTCCCTGACAAACCTGGCGGGCAACCAGCACGTCATATCCCACTGCGCCGAACACACGCTTGACCAAGCGGACAATGACGAAGAACTGAACCGCAAACTATTGGATGACTACAATATTTTTACCAGCGATATCTATGGGATCGCCATCATCGACCGGAATGGCGACAGCTATACCATCGGCGCCGTCTATGTCCCGAACGACGCCCGCACCCTTTTTGAGGCGGCGGAAAACAGCGGCGATGGCATCTTTTTGCTGCAAAACATGTACAACCGCCAAAGCGGCGCTTCCCGCATCACATTGGTACAGCCGGTACTATCCGAAGGCCGTGTGGCCGGCGTGGTCACAATGGATATCAACCAGTCGTTTTTGGTGCGCCATTTTGGGATGTCCAATATGCGCGGCACATTAAAAACCGTTATTGTTTCAGACGACGGCCAGGTGGTCTATTGCAGCGATTCTACCGTCACGCCCAGCGATATCCATACGCTGGTTGACAAAACCCAGGATATCTACAAAGCCAACCGCATGATGGAAATCCCCATCGGCGGCACTTCCTATATGGTGATGGCCGAACGCTGTTCCAGCTACAACCGCTGGACCAATATCATGTTCTTTCCAAAGGCCTCTATCACCGGCCAGTACGAGCACTATCTGCTCTACACGCTGCTGGCAGGCGTTGGGATTTTTATATTCACCATATTTGCAGCGGCGGCGGCTTCCTATGGTATGACCAAAAAACTCCGGCTGCTGGATGTACAGATTTCCAACATCAATTTAAATAATTTGAATTATAAACCAATAGAAGGGCTGGAAAATGGGAATGATGAGATTGGGAACATCTCCAAGCAGATCACCAAAATGGCACAAAAGATTTCCTGCCAGGTAGAAGAACTGAAAGATTTGGAAGAAAAAAAGCGGTCTTATGAAATCCGCGTACTCAAATCGCAGATTTCCCCGCATTTTTTATACAATACCCTATGGCTGATTGGGGAACTGGCCCAAAAACAGCATCAAACGGAAATTTACCATATCACGTCTGCACTCATACCGCTGCTCAATTATTCGGTCAACAAATCGGATAGCCTGGTAACTGTTTCCGAGGAGCTGGAATGCGTAAAAAATTATGTGGCCATTATGCAGGCCAAATTTTTAAACAGCATCAACTTAATATTGGATATCGAACCGGAAGTGCTCGGCTGCCTGACACTGCGGATGGTGCTGCAGCCCATTGTAGAAAACAGCATCAAATACGGGCTGTGCGACTGCGCCGACAACTATATCGTCATCAAGGGATACCGCAATGACGACGACGTTGTATTAAAAGTACTGGACAACGGCAATGGCATTGAACCGGATAAGCTGCAAAAGATTACAGCAGATTTGGAGAAAAACGGCGGGCAGCACCTGGGGCTGCGCAATGTCCACAAACGGCTCCAGCTCACCTTCGGGTTAAAATACGGCATCCATATTTACAGCATACCGTCGCTCCAAACAACCGTTACTATCACTTTTCCACAGCTGACAAAGGAGGACCAAAACGATGTACCACGTACTGATCGCGGATGACGATTACTTGATGCGCAACAGCTTATTTGCCATGCCCGAATGGGGCGAATGCGGGTTCCGGATTGCCGGCATGGTATCAAACGGCAAAGACGCATTGGATTTTATCAGCCGCAACCAAGTCGATGTGGTTTTTTCAGACGTGTGCATGCCGGTCATGGACGGCATTGAACTTGCCAAATACATCCACCAGCACCATCCTGGCATCCGGGTTATCATCATGAGCAACTACAGTGATTTTGACTATGTCAAAGAGGCGTTCCACGCCAATGTCATCGATTATATCCTGAAATATACCATCCAGCCGGAAACCTTAAAGCCGCTGCTGGAAAAAGTACGCCAGTCGCTGGACAGCAAACAGGCCGATGTGCCGCAGGACCATTCCTTTGAACTGGAACAGCAGCGCCGCAGTGATATGATTGCTGCCATCAACGGTAAAACAGACGCCGGCGCCTATCAAAAAAACGCGGTCATCCTAACGGCAAAAATCAACACCAAGGCCCTGCTGACGCAAGTATACACCAAATACGACCTGGATTTGCTGCTTAACAACATTGTCAACACCATTTCGCAGATTATCAGCGACTGTACCGGTTTTATTGCCTATACCGATATCAACCACAATATTATCATATACCTGCCGTTTGCGCAATCGATGTCCGAACCGGCCATCATGCGCAAGATCAACGATTATATCATCCGGATTGCCATGTCGTGCAAAAAGTTTTTCAATTTAAACTTTTCGTTCGGCATCAGCAACACCTCATCCGAGACACGGCCGCTGCACCAATGCTTGGAAGAAGCGTTTGACATGCTGGAAAACACGCCGATTACCGGGGCGGACCGCAAAAAATCTATCGTCACCTTCAACACCTTATCCATCAACATCGAAAAGAACCTGCTGGCCGCCATCGAACAGCAGGATTTTGACCTGGCGGACAAATACCTGGTCAGCGCCTTTGAATCGGCTGACGACCCCAACATCATCACCTCTGAACTCATTGCCATCATATCCAAAATCTGCTCAGAATTTTCCATTGACTTGACACACGCCGACTTTGCGGATGTCAAAAACGCTTCGGCGCAATACCAGTACCAGCAAATAAAAAACTGTTTAAATATATCATCGACTCGTTATCCGACAAACAGCCTTCCGCGTCGGCGTCGTCGCACATCAGCGCGGCGGAAAAATACATCCGCGAACACTATGAATCCCGTGTGACGCTGGAGGATATTGCCAATTATGTGGGGCTGGTGCCCTCATACCTAAGCACCATCTTCAAAAAGAAAACCGGTCAGACCATATCCGCTTACCTGACCAACTACCGCTTGGAGCGCGCAAAAGAGCTTTTAGAAGATAAAAACATCAACATCAAGCAGATATATTCCAAAGTGGGGTTCAACGACTATAATTACTTTATCACCTGTTTTAAAAAGAACTATGGCTGTACCCCCAACCAATATAAGAAAAAGGTGCAAAAAACCTTTTTTGGATTGTAACCGTCAAAAATATCTGATACAATATCCCTATTTCAAACAAAGCTTACAGGAGGAGTTTCCATGCAGTATCAATTTCAATTTGTCAGCAGCCTGGAAAAAATTTTTTTTGACCCGCGCGGCGACCTTTATACACAGACATCGGGCAGTATGTTCAAAAACGAACGTTACAGCTTCCAATTGTACGCCTATGCCCAGGGGGCGCCCGACCCGCGCATCTATGCAAGCATAGAGATCGACTCCCCCATCCGGGACTATCTTTCGGTCTATCAGGTGGGCTATGTGCCGTCCACCCTTGCCTGCCTGCCGCTGTGCAAGGACGACGATTACCTTTCCAAGCGGCCGGGGCTGTTCCCCGATCCCCTCTATCCAATAACCGGCGGGAACATCGAGCTTGCCGACACGCAAACCCGCGCCTTTTGGTTTGTCATAGAGCCAAACGGCAATATCAGCGGCACCTTCCCCATCCGCGTCCGCATCAAAGACAAAGAAGGGCAGCAGATTGGCGACCTTACATACACCATCGAAATCATCGATGCGCTGCTTCCCGAGCAGACGCTCATCAATACCGGCTGGTTCCATGCCGACTGCCTCGCGGCGGCGCACCATGTTGAAATCCTCAGCGATGCGCATTTTGCGCTGCTGGAAAAATATATCCGGCTGTATGCGTCGTTTGGGCACAACATGATTTTAACGCCTGTATTCACCCCGCCGCTGGACACCGCCGTCGGCGGGGAGCGCCCGACTGTCCAGCTGGTGGGCGTTACCAAAACAGACGGCGGGTACCGCTTTGATTTCTCCCTGCTTGGGCGCTGGCTGGATATGTGCAGGGCCTGCGGCATCCGGTACTTTGAAATTTCCCACCTGTTTACCCAATGGGGGGCCAAGCATGCGCCAAAGGTCATGGCGCATACCGATACCGGCTACCGCCGGATATTTGGCTGGGACACCGACGCCGCAGGGCCGGAATACACTGCATTCCTACAGGCATTTTTGCCCGCGCTGACCGCATTTTTGCAGCAGCAGGGCGTTTTAGACTGCTGCTTCTTCCACGTATCTGACGAACCCCTGATGGAGCACTTAGAACAGTATCAGGCCGTCAAAGCGATCATCGCGCCCTATATCCGGCAGGACCGCCATATGGACGCGCTTTCCGAATATGCTTTTTACCAGACGGGCGCCGTTGGCAAACCAGTGGTCGCCACCAACCACATCCAGCCGTTTTTGGAACATCAGGTTCCCGGCCTGTGGGCCTATTACTGCACGGCGCAGGGGGATTTTGTCGCCAACCGGTATATGGCGATGCCCTCCTACCGCAGCCGCGTGCTGGGGCAGCAGCTATACAAGCATCAAATTGAGGGCTTTTTGCAATGGGGCTTTAATTTCTGGAACACCCAGTTTTCCACGCGCGCCATTGACCCGTTTGCCGTCACTGACGCCGGCGGCGCTTTCCAGTCGGGCGACGCCTTCCTGGTGTACCCGTGCGGGGCGGACGGCAACCCCATCTGCTCGCTGCGGCTGTACGTATTTGCCGATGCTTTGCAGGATATGCGCGCCCTGCAGTTATTAGAATCCAACATCGGGCGGGACGCAGTGCTGGAACTGCTGCCCGGTATCATTGGGTTTGACCAATACCCGCGCAGCATTGATTATATTGTATCGCTGCGCGAAACTGTCAATCAAAAAATCAAAGAAACATTGTCATAAATTGTCCAGCACCATACAAAAAGAGGGCTGATTTTTTAAATCAGCCCTCTTTTTTAGTTGCGGGAGGAGGATTTGAACCTCCGACCTTCGGGTTATGAGCCCGACGAGCTACCGAACTGCTCCATCCCGCGGTATATGCCGGAGACCGGGATCGAACCGGTACGAAGGGTTAGCTTCGCAGGATTTTAAGTCCTGTGCGTCTGCCAATTCCGCCACTCCGGCTTCCCGCGCTCGTTTCTGCCTTATATTATAACACGTTTGCCATACTATGTCAACAGCAAATTATACATCCGATGTTATTTCAGCGGAAACATTCATAGAATATGCTATATCCCGGCAAATTATGCAATTTTCAATAACCGCCGTGCCGGCTGTTATTTCTGCGTTTCCCTTCCACGCTCTTTTTCAGGTCATGCATTTTTTCATCGCTCGCCTGTTTAAATTTATTGAGCTTGTCTTCAAACGACAACCCCTCGTCATGATTGCGGTGCCAGTCTATATCCATCGGGTTGCCGCGCAGCGGCCCGGACGGCGCAGCCGGACGGCGCGCCATACGCGGCCCGCGCGCCCCATAAGACTGGCGCCCGCTTTGTTCAGGCTTTAGGGCCTGCTTAATGGACAACGCAATTTTATTTTTTTCCACAGACAATACTTTTACCTTTACAGTATCGCCAACTTTCAAATGGTCTTTGATATCTTTGACATATTCCAGCGCAACCTCAGAAATATGGACAAGCCCCGTCACGCCGCCTTCCAGCTCTACAAACGCGCCAAAATTGGTAATACCAGTAACCTTGCCTTCGACAACCGAACCGACTTCAAATTGCATACGGTAAAAAATCCTCCTTTGGAACAGACCTATTTCTGGCTGGAATCAATATACACTTTTTCATCTGCACGCACCAGCCCCAACGTATCGCGTGCCACTTTCTCTATGTATTCCATAGAGGAATAGACATTTTCCTTTTCATCCAGCTCTTGGCCCGTTTGCTGCTGCGCCGCAATTTCCTGCTCCAATTCGGAGATCTGCTGGTGATATCTGCGAAGGCTGCCATACTGGTTGACAAAAACGCATACCACAACCACTGCCGCCCCTAACAGGACGGCCCGTTTGAGTACGATCCCTTTTTTCTTTTTCCTCTTTGGCATAGGACTACACCTCAAAGCTACAACTTCAACTTGTATTATATACCATATCGGCGAAAATGTAAAGCTAAACTTTTCGAAAAACACAGCGGACCCGTTTTGCATTTTGTTTTGCGCGCCGCCCGGCGTCCCGCCCGCGCCGCCCGCACCACCGGCCAAAACGCCGCATACCGCGCCATATCCACAATACCGGCCGCCGCAGCCACCGGTAGAGCAAAACAAACGGGAACAGCACAATTTTGAGCAAAAACAAAAGCAAACGCTTTACCACTGATATTACGGCGCTGGATATCCCCACCACCAGCCGGCTGAGCGTTAACAGGTACAGCCCAAACCCCAGTCCAATCCCTGCAAACTCGTACCAGCGCACCTGCGCAGAATTGGTGATAAAAATAGTGGCATATACGATGGCCGCAAGCCCAAGCCAAAACAAGATATCCTGCATCCAAACCAACACTGCCGCGGCCTTAAAATTTTTCCGCCAAATGCGGAAAAGGTCAAACAACAGCCCAACTGCTGCGCCGCCCAACATTGTGCCAAAAAACACGCAGAGCTCCTGCCCGTTGGAAATCCCCAAAACGCCACCCCTATTTAAACATCCGGCTTAAAAAGCTGCCGCCTTTGCCGCGTCCGCCTTCCATATACTCCACGCCGGAAACACTGCCTTCAATGATGACCTCTCCCACTTCGACGCTGAGTTTGTTGATGTGCAAATCCTCCCCGCGGACGACCAATACGCCCATTTCGGTGTGCAGCACAATTTCCTCTTCATTGAAACTTTCCACATCCTCTACGCCCGAAACACTCAGTTTTTTCCGGTTTTCCAAAATAAGGTTATGTACTGTATCTGTCTTGACCGTCCTGACCATTTTCCGCTCTTCCATATTTGAAAAAACCTCCCCGTATACAGATATTCCATCTATATGCGGGGAGGGGCTTGTTTATGCTTACAGCACCTCGTACAGGCTGGAAGCGCCGTCCTTTGTCACGTGCTCCGCCACCTGCAAAACACGCACCCGGATGGTCTTTTCCCCCAGCGCAATGGCAATTTCATCGCCTTCTTTGACATCCGCGCCCGGTTTGGCAGCCTTGCCGTTTAAGGTAACCCGCCCGCCGTCGCACGCCTCGTTTGCCACTGTGCGGCGTTTAATCAGCCGCGACACCTTTAAAAATTTATCCAACCGCATCTTTTTATATTCCTCCTGTTATTTGCGTATCAGCTTCCATTTTTTCAAAAGCGGCAGATACCGCTCTGATTTGGGCAGCAGTTCCACATCCTCCGCCCGCACGGCGCCCACCAGGAACAGCAGCGCCAAATAGGTACCGCCGCCCAGCGCAATGGACAGCAGCAGCGACAACGTATTGCCCAAAAATGCTGTGTTGCCGTATACCAGCAATGCCACCGCCGCCATGCCTGCCACACACAGCACCGGCTTGAACACCATATCGGCAAACCCCAGCCGCACGCCGATGATGCGCCGGATGGATACCAGGTTGAGCGTCAAAATGGTGATATAGCATACCAGCGAGCCAATGGGCGCGCCGTTGATATTAACTTCGGGCGTACCGACTAAAATATAGTTGATGCTCACCTTGAGCAGGCCGCCGATTGCCATATGCGACACCGGCACCCAGATTTTCCCAGACGCCTGCAAAATGGCATTGGTGACCGACACCAGCGACACAAATACAATGGCGTATGCCAGAATAGACAGCGAAGAGGTCGCCGATGTATTGTGGAAGACCAACTGCAAAATAGGCTCTGCCAGCACCGCCATACCCACCGCGCACGGCAGGGCAAATAAAATGGTAATCCGCAGCGCAATGCCCGTCACCCGCTGTGCCTGCCGCTGCCGCCCGGCTGCCAGTGCGCTGGCAATGGCCGGCACCAGGCTGATGCTGATAGCGGTAATCATGGTAGGCGGCATATTAAACAGCGGGTACGCATAGCCCGAATAGGAGCCCCACAAGCTACGGGCCTGCTCCAGCGCAAACCCCGCGCCCTCCTGCAGGCGGCGCATAATCATCAGTGAATCGATGACGCTGGCAAGGCTAAACACCGACGCGCCTATGGTGATGGGGATGGCGATTTTCACCAGTTCCTTTAAAATCTGCCCGGATGTGCGCGCCGGGCCAAAATCAGCCGCCGCAGCCCGGGGGCGGTACATCCGTTTGCGCGCGGCCCAGTACACCCACACAATAAACAAAAGCCCCAGCAGCGCGCCTGCCGACACGCCGAATACCGCGCCTGCCGCGGCATATTGCAGGCCGTACTGCATAAGCAGTATGGCAAGGGTATAGCCGAACACCAGTTTACCCAGCGCCTCGATGACCTCGGATATGGCGGTGGGGAACATGTTTTGATGCCCCTGGAAATACCCGCGGAAGGCCGACATAACCGCCACGCATAAAAGCGCCAGCGACAGCGCCTGGATACCCGGCTTAACCTCCGGGTCCATCATAACATTGGACAAAAACCCGGCGCCAAAAAACAAAAACAGCGCGCCCACAATGCCAATGAGCCCCATCAGCAGCAGGCTGCTGCGCAGAATCTGCCGGGTTTCACTCACCTGCCGGCGCGCCCGTGACTCGGCCACCATTTTGGAAATGGCCACCGGAAACCCCGCCGTAGCCACCACAAACAGCCAGGTATAGATATTATAGGCCGACGAAAACAGGCCCATCCCTTCCTCGTCAATCATATAGGTCAGCGGGATTTTGAACCCTGCGCCGATGACCTTGACGGTCACATTTGCAATCAGCAGGATGAGCGCGCCCTTCATGAACGCCTGGTTTTGATTGCTTTTGCCCAAATGTGCCACGTCCCCTTTTCTATGTAGTCAATTCCATTGTATCGCCAATTCCCTCTTATTATACCAACGATTCGGAAAATAGTCAAAACAAATTTCTATCTGCCGCCGCATGCGCATATAGATACGGTAAGGAAAGGGAGCGGAGTATGAAAAAACAAGCCTTTATTGCAAATGTCGCCATGATGTCGGCATCCATGCTGGTCATCCGCGTGGCTGCCATGTCGTTTAACATTTTTATATCCGGCCGCATCGGCGCCGAGGGGATGGGGCTCTACCATCTCATCTACTCGGTTTACGCACTGGCAATCACCATATCCACTTCGGGCATCAACCTGGCGGTGACGCGGCTGGTATCCGAACAGCTTGGCCGCACCGGCAACCCGGCGGTAGATCACATTTTAAACAAATGCATGTCGCTGTCGCTTGCCATGAGCCTGCTGGGCGCGGGCACACTGTTTTTTGGGGCGGAATTTATCAGCGCGGCATTCCTGCACGACCCCCGCGCCGCCGCCGCGCTGCGCATCCTCGCGCCCAGCCTGCCGTTCCTGGCGGTGTCCAGCGCGCTGCGGGGGTATTTTATCGGCCTGCGCAAGGTGGCTACCACCACAGTGAGCCAAATCATCGAGGAATTTTCCGGTATGCTGCTGACCATTGCGCTGCTGCCGCGGTGCAGCCAGGCGGGCAACCCGGGCATGGCGCTCATTATCGGCGCGTCGGGTTCCGAGGCGCTGTCGTGCAGCTACGATTTGCTGATGTATGCCCTGTCCTGCCGCCGGTACAGCGGCCTGCGCCCCGAAAAAAAAGCAACCTACCGGGAAATTTTGTCCATTTCCGGGCCGGTTGCTCTCGGTTCTTATCTGCGCAGCGGGCTGGTGACGGTGGAAAATATCCTAATCCCGTCCCGTCTGGCGCTCTTTGATGCCGCCGACGCCTTGGCCCGCTACGGCATGATCAAGGGCATGGCCATGCAGGTGGTCATGTTCCCGTCGGTGTTCCTGCAATCGTTTATCTCGCTGCTGGTGCCGGAGATTGCCCAGCGCAACGCCGCCCGGCACGGGCGGAGCGTCCGGCGCACGGTATTGCAGTCGGCCGAATATACGGTGCTGTTCGCCTGCTGCATTGGCATGTGCCTCATGGCGCATTCGCAGGATTTGTCAGTCGCCTTCTATCAAAATACCCAGGTGGGCGTCTACATTGGCGCGCTGGCACTGCTCACCATTCCCATGTACCTCGATTCGGTGGTGGACGGCATGCTGAAAGGGCTCAACCAGCAAATGAGCTCGCTCAGATACAACATTTCCGATTCCGTCCTGCGGGTGGCCAGCATTTATCTGCTGGTACCGCGCTATGGTATGGCGGCCTATATCGGCATTTTGTATGCCAGCGAGCTGTTTAACCTCACCTTAAGCCTGCATCGGCTGCTGCGCGTGACCCACGTCCGGCCCTCGCTGACAAGGCTGCTGGTGCGTCCGGCCGTCAGCGCCGCGGCGGCCTGGGTTTGCCAGCGCTGGCTGCTCGCCGTATGGACAGCGCCCAATTTTTATATGGAGATTGCGCTGTTTGCCGTGCTGTACGTGCTGTTTGCCGCTATCATCACCCTGTTGCTGGGGCGCCGTACATTTTAACGTTTTTTCAAAAGGTCTCCCACCTCGCAGTCCAGCAAGTCGCAAAGCCGCTCTATCATATCCAGCGACACGGCCTGCGCCCCGCCGTCCGCCATCTGCCGCGCCCGCGCCGCCTGGATATTCAGTTCCTTAGCCAGCCAGGCGGCGTCCTTCCCGCGCGATTGCAAAACCTCGCCCAAAGCCAAATACACCATGCAAAACACTCCTTTTACAAACGATATACTACGATTATACACGATACCGGCCCATTTGTAAACAGGCATGCTGTCCAAGGGTATTTATTCTGCTTCTTTTCCCGCCGCCGGCCGCACAATTTCATATACCACATGCGGCATATCCATCCCATAGTAGCGCTTGGCAAACGCCCCAACCGGCCGCATGCCATTGCGCTCCGCCACCCGCCGGGAGGCGGTATTGCTGGTGCGGATGATAGAGTATACCGCCGGGAACCCATAGGCGGCAAACGCCCAATCACGCACCGCCCGCGCCGCTTCGGCAGCATACCCGTTATGCCAGCAGTCCCGCCGGAACAGATAGCCCACCTCCGGCACGCGGCGGCCCTCCCAGTCCTGCCAGGTGAGGCCGCATTGGCCGACAAACGCGCCATCCTGCCTGCGGATGACCGCCCACAGGCCGAAGCCGTCTTCCCGGTACCGCCGCAGCTGGTTATCCAGCCACGCCTGCACTTCTCCGTCGGAAAACGCATGCTCATATGCGTACATGGCCTGCGCGTCCTGTAAAATGCCGCAAAGGTTTTCAAAATCCGCCTGCATCAACCGGCGCAGGCGGAGCCGTTTGGTTTCCAATATCCATCTGTCCATCTACCCGTCCTCCCGCCTGCGGCGCAATATCGCATATTCCCCCACCGGGCGGTCTAAACGCAGCCGCACCGCCATCTGCGCATGCCGCGCCGCGTCAATGGGATTCCCGTCCGCATCGCACAGCCCAGTGACTTTCTGGCAAAACACCCCGGCGCCGGGATCCAATACCTCCACGGTATCCCCTTCAAAAAACCGGTTGCGCTGCTCTAGTACCGCAATCCCAGTGCCTGCGTCATACCGTTTGACCACCGCCGCAATCTCATAAGGCCGCAAATATGAGCTGCTGCCATATACCTGGCCATCCGCGCCCGCATTGCCAAAATAAAACCCAGTATAATAAGGCCGGTGGCTCACCTTTTGTACCTCC
>CALGRC010000038.1 GCA_937959315.1 uncultured Clostridia bacterium
ATCTTTGGAACCTTTACCCAAACAGAGGTACTGCCGTTTTGATCAAAATGCTCTATTTCATGCGGCAGCCATTCGCCGTCCGCAGAATAGAATTCCAGCTTATCACTGGGTACTTGCTCCAGCCGGATGAGTACAGGCGCATTGGTAAAGGCCTCCTTGGTATCATTGCGGATGGAAATTGCCTGCCTGCTGCCAGCATTCTGCGACATCCAGCGATTGGCCGTGGCAGTACCTGGATTTTGCTCCAATTCCAGCTCTAACAGCCGCCCGGCATTTTTCACCTGCTGCTGTTGCTGCGGTGATAAGCTGTTATATCTGGCCCGTGCCGCCTGCACGGAAACGGCGTCCGACAGGCCCTCTATCTGCGCTTCCAGTTCCTGCACCGCTTTGTCAATACCAAATCCTTCGCGCATGGTAGGCCCGTTTCCATCAAGCAACTGATAAGTATATACTGTCAGCCTGTCATTGTCAATGGTGACGCTGGCAAATTTCTGTACCGAACCGGTATTCCACATCCGTTCCACTTCCGCGCTCCGCTCAAAGTATTTGGTAATATACTCCGAGCTGACCGACTGTGTTCCCATCCCGCGGTTGCCGGCTGTCCCTACATTAAAATAAAAGGTGCCGTTTCCGGAATAGGTATAATCTACATACTTGCCCTTCCAAATTTCTGTGAAATTTGGCTCTAAAGCGCTTTCCGGTGCGCCAAGGCCGTCAATCTGGGTGCTGAGTCCTTTTAAGCATTTGGTTCTTGCATACAGATGGTCATGCCCCTGCATCACCAAATCAATTTCCAGTTCATCCATCAGCGGTACTAGCTTGGACCGGATTTCAGAAACATCACTGTCGTAAGCATGGGCGCCGGTCAAATATGCGCCCTTATGCAAACTGACAATGGTCCAGCGGGCGCCTGCCTGCTTTGCAGCCAGTACATCATTGCGCAGCCAGGTTAACTGTGCGTCGGACAATCCGCCTGTTTCGTTGGTATTGAGTACAACAAAATGGGTATTGGAATAATCAAACGAATAGTACGCGCCGGAAGCATCTTTTGCACCGTTGATTTTTTCCAAATTAAAGTGGTTTAAAAATTCGCCGTTTTCTCCGTCTTGTTCACCCGCAACAGGAACAATGGTGGTATTGAGCAGCGCCAGCTTAGCGCCGTCCAGCAACGCCGCCCAGTTCTGTTCATTGGCAGCATCCCCCACAAAATCGCCGTTGTGTAAGATAAAGCCGGCATCCGGTACCATATCATACGCAGTACAGATGGTTTCCGCGCTCGCCGCAAGCTTTTCCAATGTATCAGCATCCGTGTCCGACACATTTAAAAAGGTGAATGCCCCCGATTCCGGCGCCGTCCGGAATGAACCGGTATCCATGAGCGTGATATTATCTACCTGGAACAGAATGCGGTAATAATACTGGGTATCCGCCTCCAAATTTTCTGCCATCACCTGGCATTTCCCATTTTCAGCCGGCGTGGGTGTATAGCTGGCAACCATCGTTTGGAAATCTGCCGTCTTGCTGATTTCCAAGCTGGTCCCTCCAACCGTAAACTCGCCGCTTATTTCCGGAAGATACCAGCTAAAGCCCCGCTCTGTTTTTGGATTGCCTCCCATAGAAACCGTCACACGGCTTAAACTGGTTACCGTTGCTGAATATTTGGGTACCGGATAGCTGTTTTGTGCATCCCAGTCCCAGTTATCCAAAAAATTCCATGCAATATCTTTATAGGTAGCCGCATTCTGCATTTCAGGCAGTGTTTTTTTGGCTACATGCTCCGCAGCCGTACTATCATCAACCAATATGCCATCATAGGCAATGTTATTTTTTAATTGGCCTGCCTGGGTTGCCAAAGCATATATTGTGCCGGCGGCCGCTGCTGAAACTGTTCCGCTGTATGCTGCATTGGACGATAAAGACGCCCCGTTCAGGCTGGCTGTAATAAATGCCGCGCTGTCATCCGCTTTTAAGTTCCCCATAGCGATACAGTTGGAAATGGTCCCGGAGGCAACT
>CALGRC010000039.1 GCA_937959315.1 uncultured Clostridia bacterium
CACTGCTTCGATATTTTTGACGTCAATGCCGCGCGCCGCCACATCAGTTGCCACCAGCAAATTGGTGCGGCCGTTTTTAAAACCGTTCATCACCCGGGTGCGGTCCTTTTGCTCCATATCGCCGTGCAGCGCCGCGCTGCGGTAGCCATGTGCGCGCAGGTAGGTATCCAGTGCGTCCACCATGCGCTTGGTATTGCAAAACACAATGGTTTTTTGAGGTTTTAGATGGTCCAGCAGCAAGCAGAGCGACTCTTTTTTGCGTCCCTGCGGCACCCGGTAAAAATACTGCGCAATGGTATCCACCGTGCGCCGGCCGCCGTCCACTGCAATGAGCTTGGGGTTTTTCTGCACCTCTTTGGTAATTTTTAATATTTCCGGCGGCATGGTGGCAGAAAACAACGCGGTCTGCCGGTTTTCCGGCACCGCCTTTAAAATGGTGCGGATGTCATCCAAAAACCCCATGTCCAGCATTTCATCCGCTTCATCCAGCACTACCAGCTTGACCTGCCCGAGTTTTAACGTCTTGCGCCGGATGTGGTCCATTATGCGCCCCGGCGTGCCAATGACAATATTGGCATTGCGGAGCTGGGCAATCTGCCCGCCCATGGGCTGGCCGCCATACAGCAGGGCAAATTTAATGTTTTCCTTGTATTTGGCCAATTTCCGCATGGCCTCGCAGTTTTGCATGGCAAGCTCCCTGGTGGGGCAGACTACCAGCGTCTGCGGCCGTTTGACGGCGGGATCCGTGTGCTCAATGGCTGGAATCCCGAATGCCGCGGTTTTGCCGGTACCAGTACTAGAACGGCCAATGATATCCCGCCCCGCAAGCATGGCTGGTATCGCCTCCGCCTGGATTTTGGTCGCTTCCCGGTACCGCAGCTCTTCCACTGCGCGGCGTACTGCACCGGAAATTTGCAATTCAGAAAATAAAATAAGAATCCATCCTCTCTTTTGTAAAAAACGGGATACCATACCCCCTATATCTGGTATTAGTATATCATATTTCCGTATCCCGCGCAATCATTGGGACAGAAATCTGCAATTTTCAAAAAATGATTGTATTCTAGGCAGTTTGTGTTATAATAGAAGCAAAGTATCTTTTTGAATTGGCTTATCATAACGGTTTGAGGTGACTTGACAGATGTTAAAATCCATGTTTGAAAAAGTGTTCGGCAGCTACAGCAGCCGGGAAATCAAACGGCTGCTTCCCATTGTAGAACAGATTAACGCATTGGAACCGGAAATCTCCGCGCTGCCGGACGCAGAACTCCGCGGTAAAACGGATGAATTCAAAGGCCGCCTGGCAAATGGCGAAACGCTGGACGATATTTTGCCAGAAGCCTTTGCCGTCGTGCGCGAGGCTGGCAAACGGGTACTGGGTATGCGGCATTTTGATGTGCAGCTTTTGGGCGGCATTGTGCTGCACCAAGGCCGCATTGCCGAAATGAAAACCGGGGAAGGGAAAACGCTGGTAGCAACCCTGCCCTGTTATTTAAACGCCTTGACCGGCAACGGCGTACACGTGGTTACCGTCAACGACTATTTAGCCAAGCGCGACAGCGAGCAAATGGGCAAAATCTACCGTTTCCTGGGGCTGACGGTCGGGCTCATTACCCACGATGTAGAGCCGCAGAACCGCAAAAAAGCCTATGACAGCGATATCACCTACGGCACCAACAACGAGTTTGGCTTTGACTATCTGCGCGATAATATGGTCATTTACAAAGACCAGATGGTGCAAAAACGCGGGCACAATTTTGCGGTTGTTGACGAAGTGGACTCCATTTTGATTGACGAAGCGCGTACCCCGCTGATTATTTCAGGCATGGGGGACAAATCCACCGAGCTGTACCAGGTGGCCGACCGTTTTGCGCGCAGTTTAAAATGCCTGAAAATCAAGGAACAGGACGACAAGGAATTGTCGGACGATGTGGACGCCGACTACATTGTGGATGAAAAGGCCAACACCGCGACGCTGACGGCGGGCGGCATTGCAAAGGCGGAAGCAGCCTTTGGGCTGGAAAATTTGTCCGACCCGGAAAATATGACCATCTCCCACCACATCAACCAGGCGATTAAGGCGCACGGCATTATGCAGCGGGACAAAGATTATGTAGTGAAAGACGGCGAAGTTATCATTGTGGATGAATTCACCGGCCGCCTGATGTTTGGCCGCCGCTACAACGAGGGCCTGCACCAGGCCATTGAAGCCAAAGAAGGGGTCAAAGTTGCACGTGAATCCAAAACGCTGGCCACCATCACCTTCCAAAACTATTTCCGGCTGTATGGGAAGCTTTCCGGCATGACCGGCACGGCAGAGACTGAAGAGGCGGAATTCCAGGAAATCTACAAGCTGGACGTGGTGGTTATCCCAACCAACAAACCGATGATCCGCGTTGACCATAGCGATGTCGTCTATAAAAAAGAACTCAACAAATTTGACGCGGTCATCGACCAGATTGAGGAATGCCATCAAAAGGGGCAGCCAGTGCTGGTGGGTACCATTACCATTGAAAAATCAGAAATTTTGAGCAAAATGCTCAAACGGCGCGGCATCAAGCACGAGGTTTTAAACGCCAAATATCACGAAAAAGAAGCTGAAATCATTGCGCAGGCCGGTAAAAAGGGCGCTGTTACCATTGCTACCAACATGGCGGGCCGCGGCACCGACATCATGCTGGGCGGGAACGCGGAATTCCTGGCAAAAAAAGAAATGAAAAAACGCGGTTACAACGATGAGTTGATACTGGAAGCCACTGGCTTTTCTGAAACGGACGATGAAGAAATTTTGGAAGCGCGCAAGACCTTCCAGGAACTGGAAGCCGGTTTTAAATCAGAAATTGCCAAAGAACATGTAGAATCCGGCGGGCTATTTATCATCGGTACCGAGCGGCACGAATCCCGCCGCATTGACAACCAGCTTCGCGGCCGGTCGGGCCGTCAGGGCGACCCCGGGGAATCGCGGTTTTACATTTCACTGGAAGACGATTTGATGCGGCTGTTTGGTTCCGAGCGGCTGGAAGGCGTGGTCAACACGCTGGGGCTGGCCGACGACGAACCCATCGAACACAAAATGCTGTCCAACGCGATAGAAAACGCACAAAAAAAAGTGGAAGGCCGCAACTTCCAAATCCGCAAACATGTGCTGCAATACGACGACGTCATGAACGTCCAGCGCGGCGTCATTTATTCCCAGCGGCAAAAGGTGCTGGACGGCGAAGATATCCACGATTCCATCATGAATATGCTCGAAGAGTTCACTTCCAATGTGGTGGACTCCTATACCGGCAGTGCTGACAATATTGACGACTGGAATGTCGCCGGCCTGACCGATTACCTGTTGGCCGGTTACCTTGCACCGGAAGATATGGCATTTTTGGAAACGGAACGGGAATCGCTCACCAAAGACACCCTCTACCAGACGCTGCTGGAACGGCTGCAAAACCGTTACGCCGCAAAAGAAGCGGAATTTGGCGGAGAAACCTTCCGCGAAGTGGAGCGCATTGTGCTTTTGCAGGTAGTAGACCGCAAGTGGATGGACCACATTGACAACATGGACCAGCTCCGCCAGGGCATTGGCCTGCGCGCCTATGCGCAGCGTGACCCGGTCATTGCCTACAAAGAAGAGGGCTACGCCATGTATGAGGAAATGCTGGGCTCCATACGGGAAGATGTTATCAAGTTTTTGCTCAATGTCCGTATTGAAAAACAGCCGGAACGCGAAGAAGTTGCCAAGCCGGTGGCAGAATCGCACGGGGACGGCACACTTGAGAAAAAACCGGTTGTCAAAGGCAAAAAGGTGGGCCGCAACGACCCCTGCCCCTGCGGGAGCGGCAAGAAATATAAAAAGTGCTGCGGGATGAACGAAAACACCGACTAAACCAACTCATTGCATATCTTTTGTAAAGGACGTGAAAACATGCTGCTGGAAGAATATAAAAGCGAACTGTCCGGCATGGAAGAATCCATCAACGATTTGAGGGATTCACTTTGACGTTGCCGGGTTAGAAGAAAAAATTGCAAAGCTGGAAGCCGAGTCGGCTGCCGACGGGTTTTGGGACGATATGGAAAATAGCCAGAAAGTACTGCAACAGACCAAATCGTTAAAAAACAAGCTGGAAAAATACCAAAATCTGCGCGCGCTGTACGACGACACGGGCGTGCTCATTGAAATGGCCATGGAGGAGGGGGATGATTCGTTCAATGCGGAAATTACCGCGTCTATGCAGGAGCTGCGCCATACCATTGAAGCCATGACGCTGGAAACGCTGCTGTCCGGCGAATACGACAAAAATAATGCGATTTTGACGCTGCATGCCGGCGCAGGCGGCACCGAGGCGCAGGACTGGGCAGAAATGCTTTTGCGCATGTATACCCGCTATGCCGAGCGCAGCGGGTATACCGTAGAAACGCTGGACCTGCTGCCCGGTGAAGAAGCGGGCGTCAAATCGGTCACCATCCTCATCAAAGGGGAAAATGCCTACGGTTATTTAAAAAGCGAAAAAGGCGTACACCGGCTGGTGCGCATTTCCCCGTTTGACGCCTCTGGGCGGCGGCATACATCGTTTGCTTCCTGCGAAGTTATGCCGGAAATTGACGATGATACCGACGTGCAGATCAACCCTGACGACCTGCGGATTGACACCTACCGCTCCAGCGGGGCGGGCGGGCAGCACATCAACAAGACCGATTCGGCCATCCGGATTACCCATTTGCCCACCGGTATTGTGGTATCCTGCCAGAACGAACGGTCACAGCATAAAAACAAGGAAACTGCCATGAAAATGCTCAAATCCAAGCTCATTGAAATCAAAGAACGCGAGCACATGGAAAAAATCGAAGACATCAAGGGCGAACAAAAGGACATCGCATGGGGCAGCCAAATCCGCTCCTATGTGTTCCAGCCCTACACCATGGTCAAAGACCACCGGACAAACTATGAAATGGGCAACATTGGCGCAGTCATGGACGGCGAGCTGGACGGCTTTATTACCGAATATTTAAAGCAGGCAAGCCTGGGGACCCTGCAAACCAAGTGAGCAAAGGAGAATCCATGATGAAAAAAGAAATCAAATATCTGGTATCGGGCGCCTTGATTGGCGCAATGGCCGTTTCTATTCCAACGCTGGCCGATACCATCTGGGAAAAGATTGATGTCGCGCGCAACGCCATCAAACTGGACGTCAACGGGACACCAGTGGAAAGCGACCTCTTTTTGTACAACGACACCACTTATGTACCCATCCGCGTGGTATCAGAACTGCTGGGGAAAACGGTTACATACAATCCGGAAACGCAGTCAGCCAGTATCCTTGACAGCCAGCGCGCAGAATTTGAAGGGGAAGCCATCGGCAAAGTGGGCAACGACACCATTACCAGCGGCGAGCTGGATGCCTACTTAAACATGATGGCAAAAGACCCGTCTTACAGCGCGCTGACAGGCGATGCAGCTACCCAAAAGGCAAAAGAGCTCATCATACACGACCATGTCCTGATGCAAATTGGGGAAAATTACGGCATTGCCATCGACCAAAAATTTAACGATTCCTTTGCAGACCTGATGACCTTCAATAAAATGCAAAAAGGCGAAGAAGGGCTCAATGCCATTTTAGAAGCACAGGGCATGGATCAAAACTCCTACAAACACTTTTACGAAGTAGAGCATGTCAAAGAAGAACTACTGAAAAAGGCCGATTTTTCTACAGACGACGCTGCACTGCAGGCCTACTATGACAGCCATATGGACGAATTTGCCTTTGACGGGCTGCGCGCCAAACATATTTATATCAACTCCCGCGGCGCAGACGGCAACCCGCTGACTGGACAGGCTTTGGAGGAAGCCAAAGCAAAGGCAGAGGAGGCTTATCAAAAACTGCAAAATGGCAGCGATTTCGATGCATTGGTGCAAGAATACGGCGAAGACCCCGGTATGGAAGAAAACCCCGACGGGTATGTATTCAACCGCGGCATGATGATTGCTGAATTTGAAGACGCAGCTTACCAGCTAGGCGCCGGTGAAACCAGCGGGGTTGTCACCACGCCGATTGGCTTCCACATCATCAAAGTGGAAGAACCGCTGCCTTACCTGCCGTTTGACGAGGCCAAAGCAGATTTAAAAGAAAAATTGGACAATCAAAAACTGGAAGAAGCCATCTCCAGTAAAATGGCCAATACCAATATCACGCTTTCATAAAAAAGTAAAAAAATCCCACAGGCAAATGTTTTGCCTGTGGGATTTTTTGATATCCTCATTCATGCCCCGGTTCCAGCGGGGTATCTACTGTCAGGCCTTCCGTCAGTGATGGCTGCTGTTCCGGCTGCTCCGGTTCCAATTCCGGTTCCGGCTCTGCCGGCAGCGCAGGCTGCCCGGTTCCAGCATCATCTGCCATACCGGCTGAAGCCGGCTGGCCATCATCCGGCTGCGGCGCCTGCTCTGCCGGCGGTTCAACTTCCTTTTCCGGCCCGACCAGTACAATTTTTTCAATCGGGTTATAATAGCTTTTGTGGATCATATCGCTGCTGACCACCACGCCGTTTTCCCGGACTGTTTTATAGGTGTTGATAACGGCGCCGTCCGATCCGTTTTGTTTGACCTTTTTCGTACCGGGCGCAAGGGAATCATCCTGGATTTCCTTTGTCGGATACGGGATAGTGCTCAGCCGTTCGGTGGTAATTTCCACTTCCCGGCCATTTTCCCTGGTACCCCAAATAGAAATGGTAAGGCTTCCGCCTGATGCGCTGGAAGTCACTTTGACAGGGTTTTGCTTATTGTTTTTAAATATAAAGTCAATACTGCCAAACGCTACGGTAGCATCCCGCCCCAACGGCGCGTAAGTCACCGGCATAGAATGGTTGGTACGGTAAACCACTGCCAAATCGGCATACAGCACGGCATTGTAAAGGGTGGACGACACCTGGCAAATCCCCCCGCCCAAACCGTCTACCAGATTCCCGCCTTCATAGACCTTGGCATTTTGAAAACCAGCAGCGGCTGTCCGTTCCCCCACTACCGTATTAAAGGAAAACTGGTCGCCGGGCGCCAAACAGGTACCGTTGATTTTTTGTGCCGCCAACGATACATTTTGGGTGCGCCCCACTTCACCGGGATTATATTTGGAAGTATAGCTGCCCAGTTTATCCTGAAACAGGCTGTTTTTTAGCTGTTCCAGCGTCATTGCAGGCTGGGTTACCGCTATATCTATGGTATAGGGTTCCGGGTTGCTGCGGTTGGCTTCCAGTACCGCCAGCGCTTCCTCCCGGTCAAACGAAATGCCCAGCGTTTGCGGGATATATTCGATATGCCCGCCGCTGATTTCATAGGAGGCATCCTTTGGCCCGGTCAGATAATCCGCGCAGAGCTGGTCGATATCAATGGGGGCGGCCGGTATGGTAACCAGCGCAATTTCCACTGCCCGGCCAAAAGTACGGTCAGCCATCAGCCGCTCCAAATCCGCCCGCAGCTGCTCCATATCCGGGCCTTTGCCGTTGGTGCCGTTGGTAATTTGCAGCCGGCTGTCCAGCACCTCTATTTTGGCCGGGACAGCCTCGGTGCACAGGTCATGGATATTTTCATTTATCAGCGTTTCCAATGTGGCTTCGTCATAGATAATCGGCAATGGGATATCCTGTTTGGCAAACCGCAGCACCAGCATTTTGCCCACACGCGCAAAGGGGTTTGCAGCACGGCCGGTATCATAAGCCTCTTGCACAGCGGTATCCCAATCGTATGCCAGCCCAATGGCGTCCCGCTGTATTTCAAATTCCCGCCCTGTACAGGCAAACCGGATGGTTTCACCCAGCCTGTCCGCCGGGAACGCCTGGTCCAGCAGTTCCTTTGCCTGCTCCACATTTTTCCCGCCAACCGCAACACCGGCAACCGACACCCCATGGTAAATGGTATCGTCCATTGCCATAGCGGCAAAACAGGCAATCATCAGCAAAACCGATACCGCAAGCAGGCCAAACAGGATAAACAATTTCCGTTTTGGCGTGTTTCTGACCACCCTCATACCATCAAACCCCTTAACCGTATAGTTTTCTATCTTACCATATGCAGCTTGTACTGCTGTTTAGAACCTTCAGGCGCAACTGTCATACATCCGTCATGCTTTTTTAACATTTTCCGTATATAAAAATCGAAGGCGGATATTTCCGCCTTCGAAATGCCTACCAAAGCTGCTGCACTTATTGATTTGCCATCCGTTTGTAAGTTGCGTAGCGTTCTGCCAAATCCTTTTCCGCTTTGTCAAACAACTGCTCCGCCATATCTGGGAAAGCTTTTTTAAGCATCAGATAGCGGTTTTCCCCTTCCAGGAATTCCCGCGGCGTACCAGTGGGCTCCTTAGAATCGAGCAGGAACGGATTTTTGCCTTCTTCTTTCAGGCGCGGATCAAACCGCCACAGGTGCCAGTAACCGGTTTCCACTGCCTTTTTCTCTTCAGCAATGCTGTTGCTCATACCGGCCTTGATCCCATGGTTGATGCACGGCGCATAGGCGATAATCAGCGACGGTCCCGGATATGCTTCCGCTTCCTTCAAAGCCTTGATGGCCTGGTTCATATTTGCACCCAGCGAAATCTGCGCCACATATACATACCCGTAGGTGGTCGCAATCATACCCAGGTCTTTTTTCTTCACTTTCTTACCGGACGCAGCAAATTTTGCAATCGCTGCGGTCGGGGTTGCTTTGGAAGACTGCCCGCCGGTGTTGGAATACACTTCGGTGTCAACCACAAAGATGTTGATATCCTCACCGCTGGCAATCACGTGATCCAACCCGCCGTAGCCAATATCATAGGCCCAGCCGTCGCCGCCAAATGCCCACTGGGAGCGTTTTACCAAAAAGTCGGTACGGTCGGCAACCGCTTTGACGTCCTCATTGCTCATATCTGCATTCGCAAGCAGCGCTTTGATTTCTGCTGCACATTTTTTGGATTCCTCTGCATTGTCCTTGCCGGCAATCCATGCTTTGAATGCGTCGGCCAGCTTTGCGTCAATGCCCGCTTCCATGGCTTTTTCCATATGGAATTTCAGCATCTCGCGGTTTTTCTTGACCGCCAGCACCATACCCAGGCCATACTCGGCGTTGTCTTCAAACAGCGAGTTTGCCCATGCCGGGCCGTGGCCCTCTTTGTTGGTGCAATACGGCGTACTGGGCATAGAGCCGCCCCAGATGGAGGTACAGCCGGTCGCATTGGCAATCATCATCCGGTCGCCAAACAACTGGGTGATAAGCTTGATATACGGGGTCTCGCCGCAGCCTGCACATGCGCCCGAGAACTCCAGCAGCGGCTGGCAGAACTGTGAACCTTTGACCGAATATTTGTCCATCAGGCTGTCCTTAACTGGGATATCCATGGCAAATTCCCAATTGTCCGCCTGCGCGTCTACCTGCTCATCCAACGGTTTCATAACCAGCGCTTTGGTCTTGGCCGGGCAAACCTGCGCGCACACGCCGCAGCCCAGGCAATCGCGCGGGCTGACCTGTACGCGGAATTTAAGCCCTTTGAGCTGCGGGCCGATTGCGGCATTGGTTTCAAAAGCTGCCGGCACGTTCTTTGCTTCCTCTTCGGTCAACAATACCGGGCGGATGGCTGCATGCGGGCAAACCAGCGAGCACTGGTTGCACTGGATACAATTTTCAATCTGCCATTCCGGCACATTGACAGCAACGGTGCGTTTTTCATACCGGGCAGTCCCCTGCTCCAGCGTACCGTCTTCACGGCCCACAAACGTGCTGACCGGCAGCTTGTTGCCCTGCTGGCCGTTGATGGGCTCCACAATCTTTTTGACAAATTCCGGAACCTCGCCGGCATTGGTTGCACCGTCGTCAGAAGCGTCTTTCCAAGAGGCAGGCACATCGATTTTTACCAGCGCATCCAGCGCCATATCGACCGCTTTGCAGTTCATATCAACAATGTTCTGGCCCTTTTTGCCGTAGGTGCGGTTGATGGCCTCTTTGAGCAGCGGCACTGCCTGGTCAATCGGGATCACATTGGCCAGTTTGAAAAACGCCGCCTGGGTGACCATGTTGATACGCCCGCCCAAACCGATGGAAGAGGCGATATCGACAGCATTGATGGTATAGAACTGGATATTGTGTTCTGCAATATAGCGTTTCATATGGCCGGGCAGCTTTTCGTCCAGCTCATCCGGCGTCCACACGCAGTTGAGCAGGAACGTGCCGCCGTCGCGCAGGCCTTCCAGTACATCATACTGGTAAACATACGCCGGCTTATGACATGCGATATAATCCGCTTCATCCAGCAGGTAAGTGGAACGGATTGGCGTTTTGCCAAACCGCAGATGGCTCATGGTAACGCCGCCGCTCTTTTTGGAGTCATAATCAAAATACGCCTGCGCGTACATGTCGGTGTTGTCGCCGATGATTTTGATGGCGTCCTTGTTCGCGCCAACGGTGCCGTCAGACCCAAAGCCCCAGAATTTGCAGCGGGTGGTGCCTTCGGCAGCCGCATTGATTTTCTTTGTGATTGGCAGCGACAGGTTGGTTACATCGTCTTCAATCCCAATGGTAAAGCCATTCTTGGGCTCTGCTTCATCCAGGTTTGCAAACACTGCCGCAATGTGGGACGGGGTGGTGTCTTTGGAACCCAAGCCAAACCGCCCGCCTACAATAACCGGCGCATTGGCCTGGCCATAGAACAGGCTGCGGACATCCAGATACAGCGGTTCACCCAAGGCACCCGGCTCTTTGGTACGGTCGAGCACGGCGATTTTTTCCACCGTCTTTGGCAGTACGTCAAAGAAATATTTAGACGAGAACGGGCGGTACAGGTGCACTTTGATAACGCCGACTTTTTCGCCGGCAGCATTCAAATAGTCCACCGTCTCTTCAATCGCTTCACACACAGAACCCATTGCCACAATGACCTTGGTGGCATCCGGCGCGCCGTAGTAATTGAACGGCTTGTAGTCACGGCCGGTGATTTTTGAGATTTCCTTCATATAATCATTGACAACGTCTGGGATGGCATTGTAAAACTGATTGGACGCCTCGCGGCCCTGGAAATACACGTCCGGGTTTTGCGCACTGCCGCGCAGCACCGGGTGTTCCGGATTGAGCGCCCGGTCTTTGAACGCTTTGATGGCGTCTTTGTCAACCAGCTTTGCAAGGTCTGCATAATCCATCACTTCAATCTTCTGCACTTCGTGCGAAGTACGGAACCCGTCGAAGAAATGCAGGAAGGGGACGCGGCCCTTAATGGCGGCCAGATGCGCGACGCCCGCCAAATCCATGACCTCCTGTACCGAACCGGACGCCAGCATGGCAAACCCGGTCTGGCGGCATGCCATCACGTCCTGGTGGTCGCCGAAGATGGACAGCGCATGCGCTGCAATGGCACGTGCGCTAACGTGGAACACGCACGGCAGCAGTTCGCCGGCAATTTTGTACATATTGGGGATCATCAAAAGCAGGCCCTGCGACGCGGTAAACGTCGTCGTCAATGCACCCGCCTGCAGGGAGCCGTGTACAGCGCCCGCGGCGCCGGCTTCCGACTGCATTTCACAGACGTCAACCGTCTGCCCGAAAATGTTTTTTTGACCCTTTGCACTCCACTCATCCACGTATTCCGCCATGGTGGACGATGGGGTGATAGGGTAGATGGTAGCTACTTCTGTAAACGCATAGGCGCAATGGGCAGCGGCGCAGTTACCATCCATGGTTTTAAACTTCTTTGCCATTTTTTATCCTCCCTTAACATTTAACGATAAGCATGATAAGAAGGTTGTCCCTTTGACAACCTTTTTCATTATAGCACATCTGTTTGGCGATTTCAAATACTATTTTGTCAGATTCCGATGCAAATGAGGTTTTCTTGCAATGTTTGTTCACTATCCATAAAAACAGGCGCCAATGCCGCTGCAAATTTATCCAAAGTACGCCTGCGGCAGGCGGCTAACGGTTGTCAAATGGGAAAAACTATGATAAAATGGCTGGCGAGGTGAAACGTCATGGCATTGGATGGGACCGTCCTGCATGCGCTGGCGCACGAACTTGACACGGTGCTTGCAGGCGGAAAAATCGATAAAGTATATCAGCCGGGGCGCGGCGAGCTGGTGCTGGGCATACGGACGCGTGAAAAAAACTACAAGCTGCTGCTGTCGGCCAATCCGTCGCTGCCGCGGGCGCATCTGACCGAGGCGGCGTTTGAAAACCCTGCAAAACCACCCATGTTTTGCATGCTGCTGCGTAAACATTTGGTGAGCGGCAAAATCACGTCGGTAGAGCAATATGCATTTGAACGTATCCTGCGCATTTCCATTGAAGGATATGACGAACTGGGTGAAAAAACCGTGCGTACGCTGGTTTTAGAGCTGATGGGCAAGCATTCCAACCTCATATTGCTGGATGCCGGCGGCAAAATGATTGACAGTATCTACCATGTCGACCTCACCGTCAGCAGTGTACGCCAGGTACTGCCAGGGCTGGCCTATCAAGCACCGCCATCCAAGGGGAAATACAACCCCCTGCTGCTGGGCGGCCCCCCGGCGCTGGACGAAAATGGGGGCGAGCTGTCCAAACAGCTGGTGCAAACTTTTATGGGGATCAGTCCCTTGGTTGCCCGCGAAGCGGTCTACCGTGCGCTGGGAAAAACGGAACTCATCCCGGATGATG
Organism: uncultured Clostridia bacterium; assembly: GCA_937959315.1. Lineage (GTDB taxonomy): Bacteria > Bacillota > Clostridia > UMGS1810 > UMGS1810 > CALGRC01. The sequence continues at coordinate 12,638 of CALGRC010000039.1, forward strand.
CGGACGCAGGCAGCCTGCAAAAGGTGGGGCAAGCGTTTTATGATATGATGCAGCAAGCTGCTAACAACGACTATTCCCCGGTCATCCTGACCGATGTACAAAGCGGAAAACCGCTGGAATTTTGCGCGCTGCCCATCCGGCAATATGAAAAGCTGGCAAGCTGCGAGGCCTATGATTCTATCAGCCAAGCCATTGAACATTTTTACGCCAAAAAAGCGCAGGGGGAAACGCTGCGGCAGCGGGGCGGCGATTTGATGAGAGTGGTCGCCAACAATTTAGAACGCTGCCGCAAAAAACTGCAACTGGAAAACGAACGGCTGGAAAAGGCCGCCAAGCGGGACAAATACAAGCTATACGGCGATTTGGTCACCGCCAACCTGCACCGAATCCAAAAAGGGGCGGAACATATCACCGTACAGAATTTTTACGACCCAGACGGCAGCGAGCTCAAAATTGCGCTTAAAAGCGACCTGACCCCCGCGCAAAACGCCCAGCGGTATTACACCCGCTACAATAAAGAAAAAACCGCCGCTGCCGAAACTGAAAAACAAAAAACGCTCAACCTGGCGGAAATCGACTATTTGGAGTCGGTACAGGACGCCATTGCCAAAGCAGAAACCACATCTGAAATCACACAGATCCGGGATGAACTGATTGAACAGGGATATTTAAAAAACAAGGGGCGTATCAAAAAGAGCAAAAAAACCGATACGCCCAAGCCCATGCATTTTATCAGCAGTGATGGATACGACATTTTTGTGGGCAAAAACAACAAGCAAAACGACTATATCACCTGCAAAATGGCCCGGCCGACCGATTTGTGGTTCCACACCAAAGGCATCCATGGTTCGCACACCCTAATACAGACTGCCGACGCCATGGCTGTACCGGATGAAACCTACCGCCAGGCAGCGCTTTTGGCGGCCTATTACAGCAAAGGGCGGGCATCCCAGAGCGTGCCGGTGGACTATACCGAAGCGCGCAATGTTAAAAAACCCGCCGGCGCCAAACCGGGCATGGTCATCTATGTGGATTACAGCACGTTATACGTCACGCCGGACGAAGACAGCGTTGCCAAAATAAAAAAATTGCCATAAGGTAAAAAACCTCTTGCATTTTGCCGTATATTGTGATAGAATACAGTTTGTTTATTATGTGCGTTATGGAGGTGGAAAACAATGCCAAACATCAAATCTGCAGAAAAACGGGTAAAAGTCATCGCGACCAAAACGCTCCGTAACCAGATGGTGAAATCTAATTTGAAAACCTACATCAAAAAGCTGGACGAGTGTATTGCGAAAAATGAAAAAGACAACGCAGTTGCTGCATGCAAGCTGGCGTTTCAAAAAATTGACCAGGCAGCCGCAAAGGGGATCATCCATAAAAACACCGCAGCCCGGAAAAAATCTCAGCTGGCTTTGAAGGTCAACAAAATCGGTGCATAGAGGTTCTCTGTGTAAAAAAAGGTTAAAAGCACAAATGTGCTTTTAACCTTTTTTGTTTTTTTAAGCAAAAATTTGGAAAGGCGGCGTAAAAAATAGAGGTTTGCACAGGAAAAAAGACCAAAGAAATATCTTTTCTGCTCGGCGGAATTGGTACCGGCTCCATCGGATTTGGCGGCGACGGACGGCTGATAGACTGGGAAATTGCCAACCGCCCGGCAAATGGGGGCGCTGCTGCAGGTTTACCGGGACTGGAAGCTATCGGGCGACGACACATGGCTCAAATCGCTCTGGCCCCGCATGAAAAAGGCACTCGCTTATACCTGGGACCCAACCAATGAATATCAATGGGACCGCGATCGGGATGGCATTTTGGAGGGGCGCCAGCACCACACTGCCATTGACATCATCAGCGGAGCTTTGCAAATAAAAGAACTGCGCCTGCCCTATCTTACCAGCGTTATCTCGGTACAGGCGGACGGCAAAACGCTCACAGACGCCGTTTTGCAAAATGGCTGTATGACGTTTGCGCCGCAAACCATCGTACACAGCATTGTCGTATACTAAAAACCCCCCGGAATATAAACCGGGGGGTTTTTATGCTTTCTATTTAATTTGCTTTGTCCGGATACCGCAAAACCGGCATAGCCTCTTCCACATAATTCCGGTACTCCGCATATCCATTTTCATGGTTTTCGGTATCCCGCCGGAAGCCTTCACCGGGGACAGGCGCCCAGTAGGCAAACGCCGGAGCTGCAGCTCCTTCCCCGCACCCGTTTACCGCAGACACTTCATAGCATGCCCCTGCCGTAAACGGCTCCGAATACCGGCGTTCCAACCCCTGGTAAACCATCTGCCGCCCCTTTGGGTCCACCCGGTACAGCCGGTAACCGGATACCCCCAGCACCTCGCCCCATTGCAACACTGCCCGGCCGTCTATCACTTCTTGTATCAACCCATCCGGTGCGGACGGCGGCTGATTGTCAATATACAACGGATAGGGGGCGCTCTGCGCTGCTCCTGCACGGTTGACCGCTGTAACCACAACCCGGTACGCGCCCGCTTCCAAACCGTTCAGCACTGCGCATGTACCGGAAATTCCATCCTGTGTCGCCGCAGGTTGTTGCCGTTCTGCATCATAAAGGCATATCTGGTAGCTCTCTGCCGCAGCGGCCGGCTGCCATACCACCGTACATCTGCCAGGCGCATTTTCCGTACGGATACCCTGCGGCCTTGCGGGCGCCGGCACTCCTGCTGTCACACAAATGTCATGTTCCCCGGGGGCAATGCCGGCATTGCACACCTGGCTGTCAACATATAAACAGCCCTCTGTTATCCCGGTTACCCGCACTGGCTGCTCACACATCACACGGCCTTCCAAATGGCCGCCGATTGTGTAAAAGCCCGCGCCAAACGGCGCTTCGCTTTGCAGGGAAACGCCAAACGCCTGGAAAGAAGCCGCGTCAACCGCCGCGGCATATACTGGGGTTTGCCCGTCAAACCGTATCATGCCGTATCTGCACTCAGCGGCAATATTGTTTTCGGCAAACGCCCCCGCATAAAAGCGGTCGGCCACATGGTCAAATTCTGCACGCCATCCATCCGGCTCCAGCGAAAAAGAAATGCCGTCCAAATGGGTGACCGCCGTTACAAAATCCCCGGCGCCGTCATACCAGCGGCCTTTGGTGCCTGCTCCTTCCACCGGTACATATGGTACGCCCGGGCAAAGCTGCACAATATAGGGGAACGTATCCGTTTGGCCGACAAACCAGGAAAACCGGCCGCGCACCGAAGCGTCCCGCACCTTGTCCACCACAATCAGATACCGGTTTTCCACCACCAGCGCCATCCGGTATTGGTACAAGCCGCCGGCATCCGCATTGGCGTCCGCCCGTGCACATTGCAGCAGGCCCAGCCGGTAAAAGGGCGCCTTTGCGTCCTGCCGCCCCACGCAGCGGTATTCCCCAATACAGCGGTACCCGCCGCCAGGATGAAGCACCCCAAAATTGGTACACCGCTCCACATCGCCGCAGCAGTCATCCCCCACATCCTCCACGCCAATGTGTGTGTACCGCTTCCCGGCCGCATAATAGTGGATACAGCCGTTGCCGCCCTTTCCAGCACGGCCCCACCGGTAATTCGGCCCCTCGTCCAGTTGCTGTAAATGGACGCACAGTTCCCCGTTTCCGGCCCCATACCGTATTACACAGCCATAACCAGTGTATTTTGCCGGCTCCAGCGACAGCGGCAGCCCTGCGCCGCTCCAGCTAGACAGCGCCGCACGCCAAGGGGACGGCTCCTCCTCTTCAAAGCCGTCGTTGTCCGCAGGCACGGCAGCCAGTATCCGCTCCGCCAATTCAGGCGCATAGCCGCGCAGCTCCTGTGCCAGCAGGCGGAACCAATAGGGAAGCGCCTGCGACCGGCAATGCGCCCCCTGCGGCGGCAGCCCCCGGTTCCCGCCAAGTACCTCCAGCGGCGGGGTAAGCGCATGTAAAATCCAATCGGCAAGCATTACAACATTGGGATGTGCCATGGCGTTGCGGCCGTCGCCAAAATGGTGCAGCAAAAACGATATTTTCAGCGACGGGACAAGGAATGCCCAGGTATAGCAGGTGAGGTTTTCGGTCCAGCGCCCGCCGCGCGCACCCCATGCGGGCACATCCGGCCGTACATGGTAATGCAGGTTGCGGTGCAGCGACTGGTGAAAATGGTCTGCAAACACGGCGGCAGCCGGATGGTGCGGGAACAGGTAGGCAAACAGCCCGACAACCCCCTTGACGTCCGCCAAAAAATTGGGATGGCCCGCCAGCATATTGCGCACCGGCATAAGCGCTTCGTCAAAGCAGATATAAGCCAAAAAGGCAAACGCTGCCTGTATGCGCGACGCCTGTTGTTCTGTCATATCCGGCAGCAGCGCCTCAAAGGCGGGCAGCCAGCGCCCGGCAACCTCCCGCAGGTCAACCGGGTTGACACCCCCGCCCGACCGCTCGGTGGCATTGGGGATACCGGAAAGCAGCCGGCAATGATGCAGAACATAGTCGTAAAAGGAATCGGCAGTTTCCCCGGCCGGCGGCTTCAAAAATAAACGCGGCGTACGGCGGACCACCGGGAAGTCCATCACCCAGCGGCACACCTTATGCAGCGGGAGCCAGCCATGCCAGCGGCGCAAATCGTCAATATACAGCAGCGGCCTGTCACAGCCGTCCGCCCGTTCCCGGTCCTTTTCGTGGGGATATACCGCAAGGGCCAGGCTGCGCGTCCCGCGCCGCACGGGGAATTGCCATTCCAGCGCCGGCGTATGGTAAAAATGGATGCACAGCGTATCCTTTGATCCCCAAAGGGCATACTGCCCGTCATCCCAGCGCTCCATTTCGCGGATAAAAATGCCCGCTGTCATACCTGCCTGTTCATCCCAGAAACAGGCGGCCGGCAGCCGCCACCAGCTATTCCAGTTGTGATAAGGCGCAATTTTCACCGGCAGCTTGCCATCCGGCGCACAGCCGGTATCCACAGGCTCCCACGCATAAGCCGCGTATCCCTGTTTTGTACTGTCTGCTTTGCGGTCGGGCCGGTTGGGGACGTGGCGGTACTTGAGCGGTACGCCGTCGCACACCAGCCGCCATTCCAGCGGGGCCTTTGCGTCCATGCGCTCTTCCAGCTCCAGAAATTCCATACCAGCAGTCAAGGTAACCTGTATTTCATACCAACCGCCGTCTGGAAAAGCATAGCGCAGCACATAGCTTACAAACACATCCCCGGCCGCCTCCTGCCGCACCGTCAGCGCCGCCGGGCAGTCCAGCCGCCCGTGTCCGACGGCGCAGTCTCCCATTCCCCATGCCAAAATGGGCGGAGGCGCATGTTCTGCAACGCTGCACAGCGGAAGCGTCGCCCATATGCGCCCATTGTCCAGCGTAACCGCGCCGCCCTTTTCGGATATCTTCAGCGTCCCGGCAGCCCGCTCGCCCTCGCACAGCTCCCATTGCCTGCGGCCGCCGCCCTCCAGCCCGCTCAAAAAATGAAGGGTAGCGTATCCGTCCGTTTCATCCGAAAGCTGGAAGGGTACCGGATTGCGGTCCGGCCGTTCTACTAGTGTCATGCCATCAAACACCTCTGTCCTACAGGACAGCCGGGACAGGGGCCAGCGGTATGCGCTGTGTCCCAGCTCATCGGTCAGGTAAATGGCGCGTCCCTTCACGCAAAGGCTCATAGGTACAGCCCCTCAGACAGCACCAGCATGGCCAGCGCCTGTCCGTATGTCATGGTGCAAAGCGGGATGCGCCGGTAATCGTCCAGCGTTTCTCCCACCGGCGTGCCGTATGATACCTGCCCCACGGTACCGTCCTTTTCCACGCACCGCATGACCGCCTCCAGCGCACGGATACCGCACGGCAAAAATTTGCGCGGTACATATCCCAGCCGTACGCCCTTTAAAATGCCATACCCAAACCCAGCGGTGGCTGACGCCTCGGCATAGCTGCCCGGGTCATCCAAAAGCGTGCCCCACATGCCGTCCGGCCGCTGCAGCCGCTCCAAAGCCTCTATCTGCGCACGGACGGTATCAAGCAAAAACTGCCGCGTCCCGCCGCCGACAGGCGCCATTTCCAAATAATCCATCATACCCGCGGTAATCCAGCAGTTGCCGCGTCCCCAAAACGCATTGGCAAAATTGTGGCGGCCCTCAAATGTCCAGCCGTGATACCACAGGCCCGTCCGCTTGTCTGCCAAATACTTGATATGTACCAAAAACTGCTTTACCGATTCGTCAATATACGCCTGATTGCCGCACATCACGCCCATACGGGCCAAAAACAGCACCGTCATATACAGCGTGTCGTCCCAAAGCTGGCCGCGGTTTTCCACACCCGACACCACATGCTGTATCCCGCCGTCCGGCGTGCGGGGCAGCCCATCCATGGCATACTGCGCCCATTCCATACACAGCGCACGGTACAGCGCATTCCCCGTTTCCTCACAAAGATAGGAAAGCGCCAGCATAGGCGCCATGGTGTTGACATTTTTGGAAGGAAGGCCCTCCCGGATACGGCTGTTATACCAATCCATCAAAAATGCAAGGTAGTCCTGCTTCCCCGTCTGCTTCCACAGGCGGTACAGCCCGTACAGCCCCACCCCCTGCGGCCACTCCCAGTTTTTCATATCAATAATGCCAATGGGGCAATCCTCCTGCATGGTGCCCTCCACCGTCATCATACGCGCCGCAATGGTATCCAGCGCTTGCCGCAATACTGCATGATCCATCCTCATCCCTCCAACCATACGCCCTGTGCCAACGGCCGCAGGGTACCCAAACTCTCCAATAAATAAAACCGCACTTCATCTGCGTCTGTCAATGTAAACGGGAAAGTGCCGGTATCAAACGGCCAGACCCGCGCTTCTTCCAGCGCGCAGGCCACCAGCGTACCCGCGCGGTACTGCGCACAGACCAAAACGCCGGAAACATCCGAAAATCCATTGGCGTAAACCGTCACCGCTGCCTGCCCACCCTCCTGTACCGGATACAGCTCCGCCGGCCAAGGCCCCGGCTCCACAAGCACCGTCCGCACACTGCCGCTGTCCTTAACCTGATAGCCGTTGCCGTTGGTAAAATCGTTTTGATACAGCAGCGTATCGGCCGCTGAACCGCTGACATGCGCGCCCGCCTTGGTATTGGAAATGACATTGTGCGCAGCAGCCACCGCGCGCGACGCCATATGCCCCTCCACGCTGTCGCCGGTAGAAATTAAGATGCCGCTGTTTTGTGAAAATGGGACATTGTAAGATGAAGACGCCTCCACATCGCTGCCAATACCGGTCAGCCGGTTTTGCAGATACCGGTTGCCATATACGCCTACGCTGGGCAGCGTTTTATCCAGTGTGGTAACCGGGCCGCCGTCCACCGCTATGCCAATGACCGCGCAGTTGCCTTTCATGCTGCCCACCGAAACGCCGTCCTTTTCCCCGCGCGGGTCGGAAGCCCCGGTACAGGTGTTGCCCGCCACCGTATTAAAATAGGAATAATCGGCACGGTACTGCGACTTGACCTGCGACTGCCCCAGCCAGATACCGCCGGTATTGCTGAGACGGTTTTCAGCAATGATATTATCAAAATTTTTGGTATAGAGCATAATGCCGCCCTTTTTGGTCTTGGCGTCAATGTTGTTGCCCACCACAATATTGTGCATATTCACACGGTAATCGGCAGAAAATACACTGGTTTGGTCGGGGACAATGTCCCACGGCTGGTCAACGGTAAAGGTATCGCCCTCCACGGCGGCAATGCGGCGGAGCTGCCCAATACCCGTCCCCTCTACAATGGCCACATAATCACCCGCGCGCATGCCTGCGCCCGCACTCCCGCCGTCCGGCTTGATACCGCCCGGTTCCGAGGTAACCGACTGCGCATCTGCTGAAAGTACACGGCCGTATCCCGTCCGCCGGTTGGACTGGAACAAAATCCCCTCGCCGCTGTTGTCGGTATTGGGGGTGGTCGCACCATATTCGCCGGTTACATAATTGCCGGCAACATAGTTATTCAAGATACCCAAATCCATCACCCGGTGTTCGGTATCATTGGTACCCGGCTCCCGCCCGGCGCCCACATGCGCCGCATCAATTTCATTGCTTTCCACCCAGCTATACCCCTCGCCGCCCAGCATCAGCACCGGGCGCTCGGTATTAAAAAACCGGCTGTCCCGTATCCGCGCCCGCGTGTAATAGTTCATCACATTGCTGTGTGAAGCGCAAATATCGCAATCCTCCACCACCAGCAGCGCAGTACCGCTGTCGTTGTACACCGCGGTACCGTCTGTGATGCGCATATTCACCCGTTTTAGGAAAAAACCCCCCGGCGTATCGGCACTGCCCCCAAAAATCCGCAGCCCTACCACATATCCGCCGGTACGCCGTATGGCATCCCCCTCTGGGCGGCACACTTCGCTGATGATAGCCAAATCAGCCATACCGCCGGCATTGGAGTAACTAGTTAAAAATTTGGTGCCCGCACGGTCGTCCAAATGCCGTAAAACCGTCTGCTCCGCACCGTCCCCGTATACCACCACACCGTTGGGGATGGTAAGTCCGGCAGAGCAATAGTCGCCCTCCGGCAGATACACCCGCCCGCCCGACGTCCCGGCGGCATCCAATGCATCTTGCAGCGCCTGGGTGTCATCTGTTTTGCCGTCGCCTGCCGCGCCAAAATCCCGCACATTGTACACCGTATTTCCAATGGGGCCGGCCCATGCTGCATGGATGTCAAAATCCTGCTTTACCGCTTCTACCGTATCGGATGCGGCAATAACGGTAAACGCTTCTTCCGCTGGCAGCGTACCATATCCATAGTCCCCGCCCGCGCCGTTGGTCACCATAAGGCCGCACTTGCCGCTGACGCCTGCCGGGATGGTAAAATCCACCGTATAGTCGGTTGCATCCACCACCGCCGCCTGCACCTGGGCGGTGCCAGCCTCCGGCACCAGCCAAACCGATATCCGGCCGGGTTCCCGGGTGGCAGGGTGCAGGAAATTGCGGCCAAATACGCGCAGCGTCTGCCCGGCGCACACCACCGCCTCGGATACGCAGAACGGTTCCGCCCGGTTGACAAACTGGGGCCCGCCCGTCCCGGCGTCATTGACCACATAGGCAGCGTATACATCCGGCGGCACAGACGGCGGCACAATACACTGGGCAAACTCCTGCCCGCTGTTGAGCGGCTCCACCCTCCACTGCGCCTTTTCAGCGGACGGCGCACCCTCTATCTCTGACAATGCGCAAACCGCAATTTGCGGGGATTCCCCAAACTGCCCGCCATACAGCCCCAATACGCTTCCAGGGCGCGCTGTTGCATCCGCCCGGAATACGCACGGGCTTTCCTGTGCCGCCGCAGGCGGCACAGGAAACAACAGCAATGCCGCAGCAATCCAGATACATAACGGTCGTTTCATGGCGTTCCCTCCTCCTTTGACTGTGCCCGCAAAAACCCAAGCTTGGTGAAAAACCCATCTATAGCTTGCAGCGCACGGATAATCTGCCAATCGGGCGCAGTATAATCCGGCACCAGAAAGGCATGCCGGGTATCCGGCCACACAATATATTGGCTGTCATTCCCGCAAGCCGCATAGGCAGCATGGAACCGGTAAGTTTCCTCCGGCAGCACCGTTTTGTCGTCCGCCCCCTGCAAATTGAGCAGCGGCGGCAGGCCGGGCCGGATATGCGATAAGGGGGACAGCTCCTTTGCCCGCTTGAAAACATCTGCTTCGGTGTCCCCTGCCAGGCGGGGCACAAACCTCAAAAACGTCCCCGTCAGGTCGGTGACCCCGTTACAGTTGACAAGTACATTTGGCCAGTAAGCCCTATCCCGCGCAAGCAGGCTCAGCAGCAAGTGCGCGCCCGCCGAATCCCCAACCGCCGCCATGCGCGCGCTGTCCACACCCAGTTGCACAGCATGCTCCCGCAGCCAGGCTACCGCTGCCGCCACATCCTCCATGCAGGCGCACAGCGGAATCCCATGTTCCCTGTCCATCAGCCGGTACCCTATGCTGATACCCACTGCGCCGCGCTGCGCAAAATAGGCGCAGTGCGGCAAATACTGCTGCGCACTGCCGCCCGTCCAGCCGCCGCCGTGTACAAACACCACGGCGGGCGCAGGGCCATCCCGTTGCACCGTTTCCGGAAAAAGCGCAAGCAACCGCAATGGCCGCCCATTTACCAAACGGTATACCACCTCATCCCAGCCATGTGCCAGTGCCCATTGCCGGTATGGCTCCAACTGCCAGCGTTCCTTCTCCATCCCTCTTCTCCTTTTATCGTCCGATATTTTTTCTTTGAAAAAATCCCCCCGGCGTATCCTTCGATACACCAGGGGGACCAACCGGTTCATGCCTTGTTATCTGTCATTGCAGAAACTCCGTGTAATCGGGATTGATGGTCTCTTTATAATACTTATCAATGGCCTCTATAGCTTCCTCTGTCATACCGCTGCTTTCCGCAATATCCAGCAGCTCGCTATAGAGTTTTTCAAACTGCTCGTCGTCGGAAGCTGCAAACACCTTTTTCAGCGCCGATTCAAACGCCTGCCGCGCCGACCAGAACTTGTCAAACTCGGGTACCTGGCCCAACAGGTTTGCATAGCCGGGGTTGCAGTTTGGCTCAAACTGGAAGGGCTCTACCCTGCCGTAGTTAAACGCCTTGTTGGCCTCGCTGCGCTGCCGCTCAACCGGATAGTTATTTTTGGTGGGCTTAAAGAGGTTTAGATTGAGCTCCGTACCCAAATACCCCGGCCATGCGGCAGTAGAACCGCCGACATTGTAATATAGCTGCCGTTCGTTGTTGGCATTGTACACAATATCGTTTTCCAATTCCTTGTCGGTATAAATCCGCCGCCCCTGCTCGTCAACCGTAAACAGGCCGGCGCTTTCCGGGCCCCATATCTGCAATTTCTGCCCTGCATCGCTCATCAGGTAATCGATCATGGTCAGGATCTGCGGGATATCCTCTTCCGCCACCTTGTCTTTAAACAGCGCTATGCAGTCGCCCACACGGGCATTTGGGTCCACATTTTCGGTAAATGCAAATTTATCCTTGTTTTGGCGGATATTCAAAAATACCTTCCGGTAAGCAAACGGCTTGTTGGCAGCCTTGAGTGCGGCAAACGACTGGTCGGCGTCGCTCATGGAATACAAAACCGCGTACATCCCATTGCTTACCTTCTGCTGGAATACCGTCGGGTTATCCACCAGCGCTTCTTTGGACGCCACTCCATCCCGTACCAGCTGGTTATATGTCTTCACCGCTTCTTTAAAGAAGGGCTGCTGGTACATCATTTCCACTCTCTGTGTCTCTTTGTCAAAATAGCTGAAATAGTTGCAGTCTGTCCGCGTATAGTCCACATGCCAGCCAAACAGCCCGCCGAACTGCGCCATCAGCGTCCAGTTGTCGCCGCCGTTGTGGGTATAGAAGGTTTCCACCTCCTGGTTGCCCTCCATGACATGCAGGTTATCTATTTTATAAAGGAAATCAATGAATTCTTCCTTGGAATTGATGGGGACATCCAATATTTCCTCTTTGGTAAATTCCCCGCGTTCCATATAAATATCCTCAATCTCTTGCTGGGTCTTTGCCTCCGGATATATCATCCGCAAAATATCGTCGCGCACCCACACAAAGGGCAGCTCGCTGGATGGCTCTTTGAATTCGCTGAAATCAAAATCCGGGTTAAGCGCCGTTAAAATGTCATAATTCGGCTTAAACGGCAGCCCGTACGCCTTGCCCTCCTGCCCGGCCGACACCTTGACGTCGTTCATAATATTGGGGAAAACCTCGGTATTGAGCGCTTTTTCCATGATATTTGGGCAGTATTTTTCCAAATACGGGGACAAATCCCAAAACAGGCCCGCTTCCGCCATTTCAACAAACTTCGCCTTGTCGGGGATGACAATCATATCCGGATAATCCTTGGCTACAGTCACCTTGCCCAAACGGACGTCAATGACGTCGCCGCCGTTGTCAAAGGAATTTTCCGCATCAAAGGTTACCCCTGTCACACGCTTGATTTCCGGCGTTACCACGTCGTTTTCCGACACCCGGCGGGGCAGCCCCCCAGAGCCATGCGCCAGCCACAGGCGCAAGTTGAGCTCTTTGCCGTTCCAATTTGGCAAATCAGAGGTGTCCTCCACACCCGGCAGCGCTTCGCTCAGCGCCGCAATGCTGGCTTCACTGCCGGCAGCACCGGCTGTTTCTTCACTGCCGTCTCCGCCGCAGCCGGCCAATGCCGTCACCGCCAGCGACGACACCAACGCCGCTGCCAACCATTTCTTTACTGCCAATTTCATAGGTCTGCTCCTTTCCTATTTTTACTCTGATTTTTTATACTGCGCCTATTGCAATGCCAGCACACCGATATCGGAAGCAATCGGATTCAAACTGGCCAGGCTTTCAAATGCAAACAGCTTGTAAAGGGTATGCTCTTCCGTATCCACCGTCAGGGTATCGGTATATTCATGCGTTTCACCTGTATTGATGGTGACGTCATCTGCCAGCTTGATTTCTGCAAGGCGGCCGTCCGCATCGTAGAGCGCCCAGCATACCACCGGCGTCTTTGCAGCGCCTGTCCCGTTGGAAATGGTCAGCGAGCCGGTAATTTCCCCGTCCGTCAGGCTGGAAGCAGCTTCGCCGCCCGCCGTAAAGCCGCCCGCTGTAACGGCCAAAACCGGGTCTGGTTCCGGCTCAGGTTCCGGGCCGCCGGTCACGGTGATAATCCGCAGCCCGGACTGGCAGTTGGCGGCATACAGCGTATCGCCCACCTTGGTAATACCGGTAAAGCCGTACCCCCAGCCCTTATTATACTCTGCATTTGTACACTCCACCCGCGCCAGCTCAGCCTCCGCCAGCGTTTGGGTATCCGGGTCTGCCAGCAAATTGACATCATAGGCCGACACCCTGACTGGGGTTATTTTATTGTAACTGCCTGTATACAGGATATTCCCTTCCAGGAAGGTAGCACCCGTCAGCCCCCAGGCGTCTTCCGCGCCTGCATACTGCTTGTGGATTTTCAAATTGCTCTTATCCGCCGTATCCACCACAATCATCCCAACCCTATCCGGGTTATAATTATGTATAATCGTGATAAACGCATAATCCTCATACACTTCTAAATCGATGCTTTCCATGATATTGGCGGTGGTTGTCGTACCGCCCTGCCCGTCATCCCTGCCCTCATAGATGGGGGATGTGCAGACAAAGTCCAAAAGCTCCGCTTCATTTACCGTTGCGGTGCCGGCCAAAACGGCGTCCAGCTCATACACGCACAGGCCGCGCCCCGATTTGGAATCCAGCAGGATATATAAATAATCCCCAACCGGCCGTACCGCCTTGGGCACGCCATACCCTTCGCATCCATTTTCCGTATCCGCCGGGATTACCAGTTTGGTTTTTAAACTTGGCTTCCCTGCATTTTCCCCGCTCACATCGTAAATCCGCAGGCCGGCCGTCTCGGTCCCGCCCGCTGCAATGCCGACATACAGCAGCGATGATTGCTTGTCAAGATATATCGTTTTGATGGCCATCCTGGCATTGACATTCGGTTCCAACACCGGCTGCGCCGGGTTGCTGACGTTCACCACCTGGATTTTATCTTCCCCTTCGTTCACCACATAGGCATAGCTGCCATTTAACCCAAGGTAGCGGGCCTTTTTCAGCGTATCCTTCAAATCATACCCCTCATTGACCAGCGCGTGGGTTTCCCGGTCGTAAATCCGCAGCCCGTTCGCATTTTCCGTCACATAAATGTACTCGTCGTCTGCTTCCACGTCAAAGGCGCGGATGGCATTGTCAAATGCGTCATGGTCTGAATCAATAATCGTTTCCGCAGTATCCCCGCCCGTCATTTGCAGCGGATCCTCCGCATACACCGGCGCCATTGCCGCACACAGCAGCATGGAAGCCGTTACCACGCCAGCCAGCTGTTTTTTGAACATCCTACATTCCTCCCCTGCTTCTTTTAGAAAGTTTTGGTATGTCAACCGCCTTGCCGTATTCTTTGTTTCATTATACCCCACCGTGCGGCGCCGGCGAAAGTGCCGAAACCGCGCCTGCGGGAATGGAATCTGATCTTTTTATTCCTTGACCGCCCCAATCATTACCCCCTGGATAAAATATTTCTGCAAAAACGGATAGAGGACGATAACCGGCAGCGTGGTCACAATAATCTGCGCCGCAATCAGCGCATCCGGCGTGCTCTTTGGTATGACTGTGTTGGCATCCGCCTCGGCCATCAGTTTTGCAATCCGCTCCGCTTCCTTTAAAATTTCCATCAGTTTGTATTGCAGGGTAAACAGGCTGGAACGGGTGATATAATACAGGGTGGTCGTCCAGTCGTTCCAGTGCCCAACGGCAATCCACAGCCCGATGGTCGCTAAAATGGGCTTGGACAGCGGGATGATAATCCGCCAAAACACCTGGAATTCATTTGCCCCGTCAATGGTGGCCGCTTCCTCCAGGCTGACCGAAATGGTGGTGCTGATAAAAGTGCGGATAATCACCATCTGGTAAAAGCTGAACAGCGTCGGCAGTATGTACACCAGGAAGTTGTTGAGCAGCCCAATCTGTGAATACAGGAAGTAGGTGGGCATTAAGCCGCCGGTTAAAAACATGGGTACCGACAAAAATACCAGCATAAACTTTTTGCCCGGGAACGGCCGCCGGCAAAACGCATAGGCCGCCAAAAACTGCGTCCCCAGCGCCAGCACGGTGCCAAGGATCACACGGGCCACCGATATCACAGCCGCGCGCAGCATATCGTCGCTTTGCAGCAGCGCCTGGAAATTTTCCAGGGTGGGCTTGCGCGGCCACAGCACAATGCCGCCGCGCATGGTATCCAGGCCTTCGTTTAACGACTTGGCCAAAACATTCAAATAGGGGAACAGGGTCACTACCATCAGCAGCAGCAAAATGGTAACATTGAACACCTGAAATACCCGGTAACCTTTGCTTTTATAATTCATATGCTGTACACCTCTTTACCAAATGGAAATATCGCTGACCTTTTTGGAGATCTTATTGGTTGTATACACCAGGATACACCCAATCAGCCCCTGTACCAAATCAAACGCGGTGGCCACCGAATAATTCCCATTCAAAATACCCTGCTTATAAACCAGCGTCGCAACCACTTCATAGTTGATAAACGGGTTCTGCAGCCCGTATATGAGCTCAAAATTGCTGGCGAACAGCGAACCCATTTTCAAAATGAGCAACATAATGATGGTGGGCGCAAGGCCGGGCAGCGTGACATGCAAAAACTGCTGCCACCGGTTGGCCCCGTCGATATTGGCCGCCTCGTAAAGCTGGCTGTCTATCGAGGTGATAGCCGCCAGATAGATAATCGAGCCCCACCCGATTTCCTTCCAGACGCTCAAAATCAGGACAAACGGGATGAACAGTTCCTGCTTTGACATAAACATGACCCGTTCGGTGCCCTCGCCGCCGAGCATGACCAGCAAATCATTGACCGGCCCATAGATGGCAAACAAGGAGGACGCAATACCAATCACCGACACCCACGCCAAAAAGTGCGGCAGATAGCTGACCGTCTGCACCACCCGTTTAAATACCTTGTTGTGTACCTCGTTGATGAGCAGCGCCAGTATGATGGGCGCAGGCCACAGCACCGCCAGGGTCAGCACGCTGATAACGACGGTATTGAAAATGGCGTCGGTAAACATGGGCAAGGTAAAGATGGTTTTGAAATTTTCCAGCCCCACCCAAGGGCTTTTAAATTGCAGCAGCGGGTTATAATCCATAAAGGACAATATCAAACCTGGCAGCGGCAAATATTTAAAGATGAGCGTGGACAGCACCGCCGGGGCCAGCATAATGTAAATGACAATGTTGCGCCGGAGCGTGTTTCGCCCAATGGCGCGCTTGGCCGGCATTTTGCCTGTCCAGCCGCCCTGTTGTTTTGCTTTGATTGCTTGCAAGAACGTTTCCCCCATTTCTACATATCGCTGCGCGATGTTATTTCTTCACTGCGGTATAGGACAGTGCAGCCTCTGAAAGGTGCCCGGCTTTGTCCTTTGCCCGGATGGTGAATTCATAGGTCTGGCCCGCCGTCAAATCCTTGAGCTCCGCTTCTGTTTTGGTACCCTCTACCGTAAGCAATTCCTGCCCGTTGGCATAGATGATATAGCTTTCAATGCCCGACACGTCGGAAGCCATATTCCAATAGATGGAAAGCGGGTAACCAGCCGCATCGTTGATATCAATATATGCATAGCTTGGGAACTGGGGCGCTTTGGTATCCACCGTTACAATGGTCTGCACCGGGTTTCCGTAATAGGTTTCCGTCCCCTGTTCATCGGCGGCCGCTACCATAAATTCATACGCGCGGTCGGCGGACAGCCCCTCTGCCGTATAGCTGGTGACATCCCCCGGCACACGGGCAGCCTCCAGGCCGTCAATATAAATCACATACTCCGAAGCTGTCCCCTCGCAGGCCGGCCACGAAATGGTAATGGCTTCCGCACTGGCGCTGGCTGCCGTCAACGCAGCGTCCTCCGCCCATTTGGCCGGCAAATCGGGTATCACGGTAAAGTCGTCGAAATAATAGGTGGTCATCCCCTGGCCGGTGAGCTGAACCGACACCTCGGACAGGCCCGCGACATCCGCTTCGGTCGGCTGGTAAGTGGCGGTGAGCTGTTTCCACTCCCCGTTTACCGAAATGGCGCTCTCTGCCAGATTGACCGTCCCATTGGTGTTTTCAATGACAAACTGTGCGCTGTTGCTATCGCCGTCCGTCCGCACCCAGGTGGAAAGCTGGTAAGTATACCCCGCCTTAAACTGGAAGGGCTGTGATACATACCCGCCCTCTGTGGTCTGTTCTACCTTGGCAGAACCGTTAGACCCGTTGTAGGTAAGCGCTTTATCCGCCAGATGGGTCAGGTTGCACCCGGTCCGGTTCCACATGGGCACCGCCGAGGTATACATGGACGGCTGCGATTCAAAATCACCGTTGGAAATGGTGTCCTCGATTTCCCGGATGGTAAAATTATCCACATAATACACAAACGGGGTGGATACGCCGCTGGGGCTGACCATGCAAAGCTCTATCAGCGCGTCATCCATCGGGTTTGTCCCAACAATTTTACAGATCCCCTTCACCTGCTTCCACTCGGTACCCACCTTGTTGTCCGCCGGCATCACATAGGTTTTGGACGGGTTTGCACCGCTGGGATGGGACATACGGAACAGCGCACTGGCGCTTCCCTGCTCCATCCGGAACCAGGCGGAAATCTCATAGGTCTTGCCCGGCTGAAGGGTGGCCGCACGGGTGACATACCCGGTGGCGGAACGGGCGTTGACCCGCATACTGCCCTCGCTGCCGTTTAACGTATAAAGCGTTTCCGGAAGCACCTTTGCCGTATAGCACATATATCCGCCCACGCCGTCTTCAAAATCGCCGTTGTATACCAGGTTTTGCCGGTCAGCCACCGATAAATCGGTGGTATAGCGGAAATCCAATCCTACCAGGCTGTTGCCGGTGCCATAGGCGTCCACCATATACGGCGCGCCGTTGCTGGCGGTCATCTGCTCGTTTTTAAATACGGTACCATCCACGGTAGCAACCGCGTTGTCATATTCGATGGTCATGTTGCCATCGTACCAATAATCCTTGCCATAGTTTTCTTCGCTCATGATGTAATAGCTTTTCCCAGCCTCCAGCACAACCGGCTGCGGCAGGGCCGCATAGTGGAACTGCTTGTCACGCACACCGTTCATATCCACCACGGTTGAAGTAAGCTCGGTAAATGCGTTGTTGCGGGTGGCGTCAAATATCCGCAGCCGGTGGGTTTCAGTACTTTCGCCCACCGCCAGCCGGCCCAGGGCAGTCACTGCAATGGGGGTATCGCCGATGGTAATCTTCATCCCCGCCCAGCCCTTCCAGTCGTTGCGGACGGTGCCGGGCCTGATGCGGCTGACAAAGGTGCTGGTGCCTTCTGTATCCACCGGGGCATCCGCTTCAAAGAACGCCGGTTCAGGTGTGATTTTCCGCTGGACGCGCCGCAGCATGCCCATTGTGACCGGTTCGTGCGCAGAGCTGCTGGGGTCTACGTACAAAAAGTCCAGCCCGATAAAGGTGCTGCCGCCGGTACCGCCGCCGCTCAAGTCATTGCGGAATACAGAACCCTGCATAACCGCCGCGTCGGTGGTGGTAACCTTCAAGCCGGAATCAAACCATTTATCCTTCAGCCCTTCATCGCTGACCAGGTAATAGTCGGTGTTTGGCTCCAGCGTTACCGGCTGTTCCAACTGCACATATTTGATATCCCCATTGGCCGGCGCCTTGAGCACATCCAAATGTGCCTCGGCGACAACCGTCGTGCGGTCGGCCGCCATAATACGGAGATCGTGAATCTCGGTATCCTCCGGCAGGCATACCCGCCCCAGGGCAGTTACAGTAATGGGGCTGGAACCTGTTGTCAGCCGGCAGCCCATAGGGGACAGGTAGTTGTTGCGCAGGTTGGTAAGGTTGGAAATACCGGTCACCCATGCCCGTTTGCCTTCAAATTCTACCGACAGCGGCTCCGGCAACGGTTCTTCTTCCGCCTCCCCTGTCCCCTCTGCTTTGGGGATGATATCCTGATAGGCCGGCTGGATACCCGCATTTTCCATAATTTCTACGGCCTCCTGCGGCCAGTTGCCATCCTTGATAATCACAAGGTCTTCCAGCGTATTGTACCAGCCCACGTCTGTCAACCCGTTGGAATCGGAATAATTGCGGCCAACGGTATTGTTGTATGCGCCGGTATTGACAAACGCCGTGCCCGGCACCTGCTCAAACACATTGTTTTCCACCGTTGCATTCGAGGTGCCGTTGTCCAGGTATACCGCGCCGTACGGATGTACCTGGTTGACAAAATGGTTGTCGGTGATATACAAATCATAGCTGGTGCCCAAATGGTAGTAAGCGCCGCCGTCCTCACCCTTTAGCATGGTATCATGCAGATAGTTGTGCGTAATATGCGTATTGCGGTCGGCAGAGTCGGCATTCCCCCAGTTCCAGCCGGTCGTAATGCCCGAATAGGTGGTGTTGCAGATTTCGTTGTAGCTGATATCCATATCGATGGGGTGCGCCGCAAAAATACCAACGGCTGAAATAAAGTCCACCCCAATGGTGTCAAAGTAATTGTTGAGCACATCGTTATTCCGCAGCCAGGCCCTGGGATCAATGGGGTTGTTGTCCTCATTGTCGTCGGTACCCATTTCCTCGTAAACACGCCCTACCTGCAGCCCGCTGCCCGCAATGTCAATAAAGGTGCAGCCCTGCACCAGATTGTCCTGCGATCCAAATACTATATTGAGCCCTGCCGCGCCGGCTTTGGTAAAGTTACACCGTTCTACCAGCGAATCCAAAACCGTTTCCATGTGCATCTGCGCAGGGGTGGTGGTACTCTGGAAGGGTGCCCCTTCAATTTTTGACAGGATGTTGGACTGGTTGCCGTTGAACCCCAAATTGGTGCTGGGGCGCATATAAGTGGTATGGGCAAAGGTCAGGCCGTAAAACTGCATGTTTTTAACCGGATTATCCAAGCTGCTGCCCTTTATGACAAACAGTTCCTCCAGCACCGGTGCAACCACTTCGGCCGTGCTCATATCCTCCCCGGCGCGCGGTTTGTAATAAAAGGTGCCGGGGCCGTTTTTTTCATCAATGGCGCCGGTATTGTCCAAATACCACTCGCCTTCCTCATCCAGCAGCTCATAGGCGTTTTCTATGTAGTCGGGCGCTTTTTCGCCCACACGGCCCTGCTGGTTTTCCCAGGCCGGCTGCTTCATCAAAAGCTCTACCGCCGCGCCGTTCTGCGTCCGGGAATGCACCGTACACCGCGTGGTGACAAACCCCGACTGGTACACCGCCTCAACATCCTCAATGTTTTTCCAGTTTGCCATGTCCGATTCCAAAACTGAGAATCCGACGTTTTTATTGTTCTCTTTGATAGGGCTGAACACCCCCGGCAGCGTCCCGTTATCCCTGGCACGCGCTGCCCGGACGCCGTTTACAAACAGCGACCGGGTTTTAACCGGATCCTCCATGGTTGCGCGGTAAATGTTTTTTGCCTCGTCATACAGCGTCCAGCCGGTTACCGGCACCCCGCCGCTGATCACCGGCTCCTCGCCGGGATACGCCCGGTAAACGACATGGAACCCATTGCTGCCCGAATCCGCCTCGTTAAACTGGACCGGCTCTGTCAGCGGATACAGCCCGCCGCGCAAATACACGGTAATATCGCCCGTCATGTCGCCATTGATCTCCCGGACGGCATCCCTTGCCCGCTGGATGGTCTGGAACGGCTTTGCCTCGCTGCCGTCGTTGCCGTCACTGCCCGACGCCGGATCTACATAAAACGCAGCCTGCGCGGCAGGCGGTGTTTCCTCCGCCTGCACCGGCACAAGGGCAAATAGCATACAAACCGCTAAAAGCAGTGCGCCTGCTGTTTTACAAATTTTCATTTGGCAGCCTCCCTTCATACCCCTGGGAATTCCGGCGGATCAAGCAGCTTATAAATGATTGCGCCGGTCGGCGAACCATTCCTGGTGTACAGGAAAATAACCGACCCGTCCAGCGCTTCCTCTGATGTCGAGGACAAAATATCCTCCCGCGTACACACGCCAGCCTCTGTTTTGCGCGGGTTGGTTTCATCAAAATAGCAGATATACGCGCCCGAACGCAAAATTTTTGTCAGTTCAGCCCGGTTCCCCGCGCTATCGAGCGTCATCACCTTCATGATGTCGTCGTGATAGGTATTGGCAACGCCGAATATGCCGTACAGGCCCGAAGACTCTGCATTGCTCTGTTCGCCGTCAATGATTGCCTGCCCAAACTGTTCGCCCGACATGGCGACAGAATCCAGGCTCTTATAAAGCGGATGGGTTTCGGGCAGCTTCCCGTGCAGTGCAAACACCCGCCGGATACGCGCAATGCGCCCGTTGTTTTCCGAAATCTGCACCAAATCGCCCGGCTGGACCTGCTCCACCAGCTCGTTGACCGAATCATCCTGGGCCACGTACGATACCTGGTTGCCGTTAAAATATCCGGTCAGCTTGTAGCGGACATCTTCCCCATCGAGCACCTGCTGCTTGCTCTCCACCAGTGTCAGCACACGCAGGCTGTAATCCAACCAGTAAAAATTATCCCCGGCGTCCCGTTCTTCCATGACCATCACCTTGATGGCGCCGTATTTATCCACATCATATACAGCCGGCTTGTATTTGGTGGAATTGCTCGAAATATTGGACCGTTTGAGTATCTGTAACTGGCTGTCGTCTACCTTCCCATTTTCATCCAACCCTATATTAAATATCAATACGCTTTCCGGTATATAATACTTCCCGCTTAGCACATAGGTTGTATCAATCCGCTGCGCCGCGCCGCGGTAATCCTCGTCCAGTGAAAACCGGTTTTCATCATAGCCGTTGACGGCGGTTTCAACTTCCTTAAGTTCCCCGTCGCTGTTGAGCGCATATTTGATAAGCTGGGGTGCAAACGCGCCGTCCTTTTGAAATGCCGGCTCCTCCAGCACCAAACGCCCGTTATACCGCTCGCCGTCCGCATTGCGTTCCTTTTCGTTATAGGTCATTTTCTCCGCACTGCTCACCATGAGCAACTGGCCGTCATAAGTAAAAATTTTAAAATCCGCCACATCGGACATCACACCGCGTTTGCCGGCCGCCACCAGGTAGCCGTAGTTGCTCACCGCCGTACCGTCTTGTAAAAAACTGGCGATTTTCCCGTTGATGTCCAGCCCAAAGCTGCCGGAAAGCCCCGATTCTAACGGTTCAGCCCCAGATCCGGTGCGGCTGGACGCTTCCAGATAACTTTGCGAAATCTGGTATTCCTTTTCGCCAATTACCACTTCATCACCGCTGATTTCCGATACCGTCCCATTCAGCTTTTGCGTCAGCACCACAGCGCGGCGCAATTTTTTCCCGGTTGTATTTTTGGAATCGGCCACCATCACAATGTCCATTTCATTGATGTCCTCATAGGAGATGGCTTCCCCGTCTTTTTCTATTGAAACCTCATATTCGCCCGACAATGCATCCAATTCTACATACCGACTGCTGTAGCTGTCGTAAATACGGTTGTACATATTTTTCACCATGGTAGCAACATAGGTATCGTAAGCGTCTATCAGCACCACATCCATCACACCGTCGGTATCATTGTCAATGAGCGTCACAAAACCGGTTTCCGGTGTCAAATCCTCTTTTTTATAGCCGGAAAGCACCGCGCCATTATAAATCACATCGGTAAACTGGGACAATTTCAGTTTTTCCTTTTTATCCGGTCTGTCCTGGTCGGGAAAGCAAACCACCAGGCTCTCGGTTGTTTCCCCTGCGGCAATTTCATCCGCTTCCAACCGATAAACCGTATTTTTATTTTCCAACGGTTTAAAATACATCAGCGCCGGGACTTCCCCTGCAACCAAATCGGTCGGCGTATAGAATTCCACCATATAACCCAGGTAAGACGCCGCATCGGTATTCCCAGCCTGGTACACCGTATCGTCTATCAGCACCTGATCCTCTTTCAGGTAGCTTTCCCCGGTCAGCAGCGTTTCAGCGGTCCCGCGCACAACCCCCTGGCGAAGTTCCAGATGGTGAAGGTTTGTCAAAATGGTTTCCCCTTCGCGTACTTCATACACCGCGCCATCCCCTACGCCCACCACCTGCATATAATCCACATCCAGGGCCTGGTAAATGAGTTCTGCCGCCATCCCTCGGCTAACAACTGCGCCGACACTTGCCTGCACATGCCGGGAAATGCCGCGCTCTGCCGCTACAAACAGATACCCGGTCGGATAGCCGCCCTTGTCTTCTGCATAGACCCGGTATCCCAAGGCAGAAACCAGGATTTTAACTGCCTGCTCGTACAAAATGGGAGCATCCGGCTGGAATTCAGCTTGCGAAACGCCGTCAATCAGCCCAATGCCAACCGCATACCCGATGTCCCCCGCCGCATAGTGGTCGGCCGGGACATCGGAAAATCCCGTACCGGAGCCAAGCTGCGCCGCATCAGACATGCCCAGCGCGGCCACCATCATCCTTACAAATTCCGCCCGGGTAACCGCCTTATCCGGCTCAAAGGCATTTTCCACATACCCGTCCTGAAACGTCCCGTTCACATAGCCATTGACAATGCCAAGGCCGGTCAGGACGTTGACCGCCTGTTCATATTCGGTCCCCACAATATCCGCGGGCAGCTCTGCCGCTCCAACGGCGCCCATACAGCCAAACAGCATGATAAAGGCCAAAAGGGCTGCGATGGTACTGCGTCCCATCTTTGTCAACTTGATTTCCCCCTTTTCCATCCAGATTCCCTCTTACTGCTGGCCGGCTGCATGTGCCGCCAGCTCCATGCACGCTGCAATTACCTTTGCCGCCATTGCGCGCGTGGTCTCACCCTGCGGCTGAAAACTGCCGTCCGGCATACCGCTGATAATACCGG
Organism: uncultured Clostridia bacterium; assembly: GCA_937959315.1. Classification (GTDB taxonomy): domain Bacteria; phylum Bacillota; class Clostridia; order UMGS1810; family UMGS1810; genus CALGRC01. Next base: position 36,071 of record CALGRC010000039.1, read on the forward strand.
CCTGCCGCATTGCCTTGACGCTTTCCACCGCATAACCGGCAATATCCGCTTCATCGGTAAATGCGGCAGCCCCATCCTGTGCGGAAAACACAGCGCCTGCCGTCTCCGCCGCACGGTATGCCAGCACCGCCATTTCCTGCCGTGTCAGGAAAGCGCCAACGCCAAACCGGCCGGTGCCGTCCCCCTGGGCAATCCCAAGCTTTGCGGCGCTTGCCACATACGGATAGAACCAATCGCCTTCCGCAACGTCAGAAAAGGACGCCTCTGCCGTACCATCCATCAAATCAAAGGCCGCCACCAGCATTTTGACAAACTGTTCCTTCGTTACCAGCTCATTGGGCCGGAAGGTACCATCCGGATACCCGTCGATGATCCCGCCTTCCGACAGCGCCGCAACGCTCTCCTGCGCCCAAGCCGCGTCCGCCATATCGCTAAACATCTCCTGCTCTGCCGGTGGCTGCGTTGGCGCAGTGTCCGGCTTTTCACTCGGCTGGAAGGCAATCAGGCCGGAAGATCCGCCGCTGCTGCTGGAGGGCCGGCGGCCGCCGGAACCGCCGCCGCTGCCGCCGCTGCTTCCGCCGCTATTTCCGCTGCCGCTAGGGGTGGCTTCCTTTACAGCATCTGCAAATGCCGTCCGGATTTCTTCCAGCGTTTCAAACCCTTGCCGCGCCAGCGATTTGTGTACATAAATTTTTTCATCCGCCGTATTCCTTAAATCCGCATAGTCGCCCGAAAGCGGCAAATCCAAGATATCGTTGGCCGCATCCAGCGCCGCGCCCATCTCTTCCCACGATGAGGTATTCACCAGCGCCAGCGCCGCCTGTACGGCAAATTCTTCTGTAAAACTGTCCATATCTGCAAACGGCTGCTTCGCCGCCATTTTCACCAGTGCTGCCCCCAGCGCCGCCTTTCCGTCTGCGCTGAGCGTCCCATAAATGCTGTGCAGTTCGATGCCAACCGAAGCCGCATTTTCGTCTAGATAGGCTATCAGCCCGCCGCCGTCCGTTTCTTCGTTGATATGTTTGAGCGCAGCCTGCCGGATGACCTCCTGGTTAAACGTATTGCGCAGTTCCGCTGTCGTGGCAAAGCTCTTGCCGGCAATTGCTGTTTGTACATTATCCTGGTATTGCCCTTCGCCCAACAGTGCATAGCCGCTGTCCTCCCCGATTTCGAGGGCAAAGATATCCGCGTAAGGCAAAATAGCAGTCTCCCAAAGGGTCTCCGGCGTTGCATTTTTTACCGCGTTCAGCGCCTCCGCAATCGCGCCGGGGCCATAATACCGGAAGGCCGCCGAATCCTGGTACCACTGGCCGTCCAGTTTCACAACGCCCGCCGACACCGTATAATCCTGGTTTTCCACGGCGTCTGCTTCCAATGTATAGGAAAATGCATAGCTGCCCCCGTTATCAGATATCACATCCACATAGCCCGCGTCGGCAAAGGCCGTCCCGCCCGGCTTCATCACCAGCACCGGGATCAGGCGGCCGCGCAGTCCATTGACGTTGATATCCACCGATACCTGCTTTGCAGTGTGGTCGATGTTCACCGCCAGGTTGATATCCCCATCCGGCTGTGCTGCCGTGCCTTCCGCAGCCCCTTGCGCAGACGACTGCGCCGGCAGTTTGACAACATTGGACAGCAGCGCCAATTCCTCAGGGCTCTTCAGGATGAACACCTGCAAACGCTGCGCGCCCGCATTCCCGGAAACGGTAAACGGCTGTGCAAAAGCAACCGTCTCTGCCCCTTCCGCCGCCAGGCTGACCGGCGCCGTTTGCAGGTGCGCCATCTGCCCGCCGTTGTACAAAACCCCCAAAAGGGTGCCCTCTACGGTACCGGCCGTATTGTTTTGCACCGACACGCCAACCGTGAGGCTTCCGGCCTCCAGCGCATCAGCCGGCGCGCCATTGATGGTCAAATTGCTCAAACTCACCATATCCGGCGCTTCGCATTTCACCGTTACTGCACAGGTATCGGCAGCCTCTGCCCCCACGGCGGACGCTACCAGTTCTACCTCCCCCTGCGGGCAGTAACTCAAATTGTACGACCAGGCACCGTCGGCTTCAACCGGAACCATGACCGCCGGTTCCCCGCCAATCGAGAGCGCCACCTCTTCCACGCCTGCGCTATAGCCGGATACCGGGAACGGCAGGCTTGCAACCGTTTGCCCTTCACGGACGCCGCGCATATCCACATACGGGTCAGCGGTAAAGGTAAACCGGCGGACACCGCTCTGGTTGTGCGCCACATAAATTTCATCACCGAATTGTTTAATCTCATTTGCACCATATGCAAACCCGGCCGTGCTATAATCTACATTGATATATGCCACAGCCGCTTGATTGATGTCCATACCCGGCTTGACCAGCTTGGTGATGTCATATACCACAAACCGGGAGGTCCCGCTGGTTTTTTCCTGGGTAAACAGGTATTTGCCCGACGCATACAGTGCGGTGATTTTGGTAAACACCCTCGTCACCAATTGGATATCGTCCGGATTGGATATATCCATGATATACAAAATTTCGCGGTCTTTAGAACCGGTGATCACATAGTCGCCGTACACGGCAAAATCCACCAGCGGCACCGCGGCCTGTTCTTTCCCGTTGACGTCTATAAAACCGCCGTAAACCTCTTTTTCCGGGCAGGCAAACCACTTGAGCTCCGGCTCGTCGTTTTCCAATACATCAGATAAGCTGTAGCAGTACACCCCCCTGGCCGAGCCGCCCTCTGCCATCAGGTACAAATGATCGCCGTCTATGCGGACCCGCTGCACATTGGCGCCGCCCGTCCTGCCGTTGGCGCTGTCCGCCGGCGGAAGCAGCGTTTTCACCACCACAGGCGCCATGGCATTTTCGCCGCTGACGTCATAAACTTTCAGCCCGTCGGTGGTGCTGGCTGAAAACAGGTAATCCCCGTGCAGCAGCAGCCTGGTACCCTTCGCTGCCGTTTGAAAAACCACCTGCATACTCGTCAAATCCACTACATAGAGCTGTTTAGACTCCCCGACGATATAGGCTAGGTTCCCATTGACCTCGATGTTGTCTATCTTTGTGCTGAACTGGTCCCGCATATCGTCGTTATAGTTGAGCTGCTGCATGGTTGCGGCGTCCAAAATTTTCAGCCCGCCGTCGTTGTCGGCAATGTAAAGTTTGCCGCCCTCTTTATCCATGCTGAACGACCGCTTATCAGTACCAAAGCAGTCCGCCCCCGAATTCCCGCCTGCCAGTGTGACAGGGGACCCTTCGGCAAACGACGCCGCAGGAACCGCGCACACCGCCATGACAATGGCGAGCCAGATGGCACATATCCGTTTTGACATTGTGTTACCCCCTCTGCAAAATATCCCCGCCGCCCGTCTGCGCAAGGCAGGCGGCAGCCAGTCTGGTTACAAAAAAATTATAGCATGGGGATTTTCCGCATAGCAAGGTACCGATTTTTCCCTGGTATAACGGTTTTTTACCCAAAACGGGGCAAATCCATCCCTATGGGGTTGCCTCTCTTGACACGCCGGCATGCTTTAGAGTAGAATACAGGATATAGGAATGCCACAGGCGCCGGGCAAGGGGCGCCCGTTGTATGAAAGGGGGATGTCTTTTGTATCAGTTGTTGATTGTAGATGACAATCCGCGGGACCAGAAGGGGCTGGCCGATATCCTAGACTGGAACAGCCTGGGCATTGCCATCGCCGGCACCGCCGGCAACGGCCAGGAGGCAATTTCCCGCATAGAAACGCTGAAACCGGATATCATCTTGACCGATATCACCATGCCGCTGATGAACGGTATAGAAATGTCCTCTATTTTACGCAGGCAATACCCGCACATCAAAGTCATCTTTATGAGCTCCTACTATGAATTCGACTATGCGCGCTCCGCAGTCGATTTGGATGTATACGCCTATATTTTAAAGCCCATTGTCAAAGACGACCTCCTACAGGCGGTACAAAAAGTACTGCTCCTGCTGAAAAATGAACAGGATATGCAGGCGGAAAAAGAGGCCATGCTTGCGCAAATCCAACAGTCGCTGCGTCTGTTCCAGGAACAGTTTATCCACGACCTGCTGTTTGGCAACAATATGAGCGACAGCGATTTAAAAGAAAACGCGGCATTTTTACAGATGAACCTGACAGATACCTACTTTGTACAGGTGATCGCCATAGAACTGGACAACTACGATACCTATATTCAAAATATGGAAACCGCTGAAAAATACCTCATCCCCTATACAGTCAAGCAGGCTGCCGCTTGCTGCGACAGCCCCCAAGCACCTGTCTACCTGTTCCAGATTTCCAACAAACGGTTTGCCGCCGTCCTCTTTGAAATCCCTGAAACCCGTACACAGGACTGCGCCATTTTGGATACCGTCATTGCCATCAAAGAATGGATCGGCAGCCATCTGCACATCCAATCCACCATTGGGGTGAGCAGTTGTTCAACGCGCTTAGGCGACATCCCGCGTCTGTATGAGCAGTCCCTCGAGGCGCTGTGTACCAAATTTTACAGCAATGGCGACCAGCTTATCCTCTATGAGGAAATCAAAGACCGCCAGGCTGCCGCCGGACGGATGATCGATTTGCAGACGGTGTACCAGGAGCTGCAGGACGCTGTCTTTTCCGGCGATGTTAACTGTGCGGCAGCCATTACGCAGAAATACCTTGGCCGGGATGCAGGGGTGCAGGACGAACAGGCAGTCAAAGTGCTGGTATACAACATGGTACATATCCTACAAAATATCTTTGACCGGGAAAACCTCTCGCTGGATGAGCTGTTCGGCGGGAAAGGGGTTATCTGGAAAAAATTAGACCGCTATGAGACCATCCAAGACGTACGGCAGTGGCTCGCCAACATCCTGAGCGCCTGCATCCAGTATTTCAACAACAGCACCAATTCGCAGGCCGCCATCGTCCAGCAAATCAAAACCATCATCCATCAGCGGTATGGCGAACCCTTGTCGGCAGAAACTATTTCCGCACTCATCAACTTCAGCCCCAGCTATGCCAACCGGGTATTCAAGGCGCAGACTTCCAAAACCATTTTCGACTATTTGACAGAATACCGAATGGAACGGGCAAAAGAGCTTTTGCGCAGCCCAAACAGCAAAATATACGTCGTAGCGCAGGAAGTGGGGTATACCAACAAATCCCACTTTTGCTACCAATTCAAAAAACAAACCGGCATGACCCCGTCAAAATTCAAAGACTCTTCCGCCCTATAACGGCAAACTTTTTACCATAATACAGGGGTGAGACATTTGGTACCATCCGTAAAAACTTTATTGCGCACTTTCGCACAGCGGCTGCCGCACTTCAATTTCCGGCAGAGGATTACCGCCAGCATATTGACCGTCGCCATTTTGCCGCTGCTGGTGTTTGGGGTATATTACCTCATTTCGCTGTGGTACAGCCTCACCAGCGATTTGGATAAGACCTATACCCAGCAAATGGACGCCTATGTGTACGACATGGATATCAAACTGGCCGGAAAATTCCAGGAGCTCCGCTTTATCAACAGCAACCCGCAGATTATCAGCTATATCACGTCCGACCACAACGAAAACCTGCTGGATACCATCACGGCCGCCGAAAATATCCGCTCCATTTTTGATGCGCTGGAGTCCGCCGGCAGCCAGACCTCTTTCCTTTACTTATACAACGATTCGGTTTTTGAAACCGGCAACATCCTGCACGCGCAGCAACTGGACAGTTGGCTGCGCGAAAAGCTGGTCAGCCAGCCGCTCAATTCCATCCTCTTTGAAAAACGCCGCCTACAAGACAGCTACACCAACGTCTGGAAAGAATACATCTGCTTGTACCAGCTTCTAACCACCATGAACCGCGCGCCGCTGGCCATTGTAGAGCTCCGGATGCCGCTGGACGACTTTTCTGCCGATACCCTGCCCAACAACAGTTTCCTGCTTCTCACCGACGGCGCACAGATAACCGAAGTGGTCGGCTGCAACGGCGTCACAGCCGAACAGGCAATGCAGCTATATACAGAGGGCAGCCGGAACTTCCATCTGGCAAAGTCGGGAAAATTACAGGATACCCCCTTTACCGCCATGCTTTATGTGTCAGACAGCAATGTTTTTTCCGTCATCTACACGTTTTTATTTTGGGCGCTGCTCTTCCTGCTGGTTCTCACGGCCGTCATTGTCATCACCATCAAATTTACCGCTTCCCGGCTCACCGGACGGCTCACTGCCCTTTTAGACGACATCAATACCAACATTGAATCTTATATTGATACGGGTAATAGTACCCCCCCCCTGCCGAAAACCGGCTTCCGCGCTGGGAAGATGAAGAATTCGATATCATTTATCGGAAATTTCGGGAAATGGCGCAGAAAATCGACGAATATCACCGAAAATCGCAGGAATATGACAAGCAAAATGCGCAATACCAGTTGGAAATCAAGACGTTGCAGTTAAAAGTGCTGCAAGAGCGTATCAACCCGCATTTCCTGTACAATACGCTGTCCGCCATCAAGTGGGCCTATCCCAACGAACACTTGGCAGCGGTGATTGATTCCATGGTGAAATATTACCGCATCGCCTTAAGCAAAGGGAAAGAAATCATATCCATGCGCCAAGAAATGGACATGATACACGAATATTTGGAACTGCAAAAATTTGACTACGATACCAAATTCACACACACCGTTGAAATGGATCAGGCAGCAGCAGAAACGCCCATTCCAAAGCAGCTTTTGCAGCCCCTTGTGGAAAATGCATTTTTACACGGCATACGTACGTTAGGGGAAGCGGGCAATATTGCTATCACGGCAAAAAAAACAGGGGATCGTATCCAGATTGCTGTGCAGGACAACGGATGCGGCATGACGCAGGATAAGGCGGAGCGGCTGATTAGAGGGGAAAAAGCGGGGGAATTTGGCGGGTACGGTATCCGCAATGTGCTGGAACGGCTGCAAATTATCTACAACGGCAATTTCAGCCTGCATATCAAAAGCCAGATCGACCAGGGCACCTGCGTACTGCTGGAACTGCCAGTACAAAACTGGACGACACCGGACGGGTCAGGGCCCGCCGGCCCGCTTTCAGGATAAAACATAAAAGCGCCCCGGAATCATCATCCAGGGCGCAACAAATATCCCAACTTTAACGCTTTCCTATCACCCCCGCCCGATCCAGCACCACCAGCATCCGCAACATCTCATCGGTGAGGCCGAGGCCTTCGCCGTCCCCTTTGAGATACCCTGCGTCCACCAGTTTCTGCACCGTCGGGCGGGCCCATGCGGGCATGTTATCATCAATGTAGTTGTAAATCATCGGGTGTTCTAATTTGTCTAATCTGGCGCACAATTCCTCATATTGCGTCATTGTCAGCCCTCCTTCCAATTCCTCCTTGAACCGTTCCCATCCCGCCCAATTGTCCCCCGCAAAGCTGCCGGGGCACAGTTTGCGCGATGCGTCGTAATGCCGCACCACACGCTCTGCCGGAATGCCCAGCTCCTCCATCAGCTCCCGCACGCACTGCACCGTGTTGGCAAACGCTTTTTCGTAGTCGCCATCCGCATTGATGCACAGTTCCACCCCCACGCTGTTGCCGTTGGTAATCCCGTATTTGCCGTATCCGTCCCCGCAGTGCCAAGTGTAATTGGCATGGTAGTCGTTCACGCACAAAATTTCCCTGTCATCCACAAAAAAATCCGCGCTGGAACCCCGGTCCCCACCGTTGAAATAGGAAAAATGGCTCCGCGCATTGGCGCCGGACGCCGTGTTCCCGGTGTCATGTACAACGATGTATTCTATCGGCTCCCGCCGCCGTGTGATGTTATATGCGATTTGCATTTCCTTCCCCTCCCCCTATACAACGAAAGCGCCCCCGTAAGGGCGCTTGACAAGTTTCACCATATTTTATATAATGGGTGCTGGCAGATAGGACATATTGAGGACGGTTAGCCACCCCTTCGATACAATTTTGTATCGGGAAGGAGGTGGGGTCTATGAAATACATACTACGAGTGTTAGTATTCGTTATTGTATTCCTTGTGGTTTTCGCTATAAAAGCGAACTAGTCGCCCTCCAGACCAAGGTAAGCGACTAGTTTTCGCGGAACTTTGGCTAACCGTTCAAAACGGTGTGTTCCTATCTGCCTTTATTATACCCGTTTCCGCTTCCCTTGTCAAGACTTACTTGTCTGTTTTATCACCTGGTTCACATACACGCTCGCACCGGCGGCCAGAACCCCCTGCGTCACCCCGGAAAATACCAGCATCAGCCCGCCAGATAAGCCAGTCACGCCAGCCGTTGCCGCCAGGTACAGCGTGCTTAAGCACACCCCGCACACCCCCAGCAGCCACGGGATGTGCCTGTCCTGCACCGCACTTTTTTTCAGTGCCACGCCAACCAGATACAGCACCGGCACCAGCACCGCCAGCTCCGGCTTCAGCAGCTCTTTGAACATGTCGTACATTACCGTTCCCCCTTCCTCGTTTCTAAAATAGTAATCCTATGTTCATGGTCATCCACTTTGCTATACAAATCGTCATGCGTTTCCTTAAACTCTGCTAATTGCTCGGTATACCGCTTCTTAAACCCATCCAAGCCCTCCTGGAACGCATCCATCCGCGTAATCAGTTTCACAATGGTCGAATTTAATTTCAGCATCGGCCCCGCTACCGCCGCAAACAACCCAACCAGCGCGATGATGACCGTCACCACCGTCCATTCCATATCTTTCACCCCCCGCAGCAGCTACTTCATCATCACCCGCACGACCTTCCCGCCTGTCCGCTCCAGCACCCGCCACTGCGTCCGCTGCGCCGCAGCCGTTGCCACACCGCCTTCCCCCGCTTCTACATATCCGCCAACCTCGGCTGTCCCGTCGTCCCGCACATACAGCTTGCCCAGCAGGCCTACTACATCCCATTCGGCCCGCTTGCTGCGCGGGAT
>CALGRC010000040.1 GCA_937959315.1 uncultured Clostridia bacterium
ACTAATACAGTTTGGCTTTTACCAGTTCCGTTAGGCTGTACTACAGCGCCACGGATTTGTTGATCGGATTGTCTTGGGTCAACGCCAAGTCTAAATGCAACTTCCACTGTTTCATCAAATTTCGCAGTAGCAGTTTTTTTCGCCAATGCAAGGGCATCACTTACTTCATATAAAGTAGTATTTTCAACCATTTTGCTGGCTTCCACATATTTTTTACCATGTTTTGGCATGTGTTCTTCCTCCTCAGTGGTTCTACGGAAATTTCCTCCCACATATTAAACAAAAACAATAGAAAGCTATTAGCCTTCTACAATTTCAATACCCATACTTCTAGCTGTACCTTCAATCATAGTGATTGCAGCTTCCAAGCTTGCAGCATTTAAATCCTGCATTTTTTCTTCAGCAATTGCTTTCACTTTAGAAGCAGGCACTTTTGCAACCTTTTTACGGTTTGGTTCGCCTGAAGCTCTTTCAATACCAGCAGCTTTTTTCAACAATACTGCAGCTGGTGGAGTTTTTGTAATAAAACTGAAAGAACGGTCAGCATAAACAGTGATTTCAACAGGAATAATCAAACCTGCCTGATTTTTTGTTCTTTCATTGAATTCTTTACAGAACCCCATGATATTAACACCATGCTGACCCAGAGCCGGACCTACCGGCGGTGCTGGTGTGGCTTTTCCAGCTTCAATTTGCAGCTTGATAAACCCCATTACCTTTTGTGCCATTTGTATTACACCTCCTCAAAATGTGGTAGCTCAGCGGAATACGAAAAACCGTATCCTCCCACTCTATAACAACGAGACATAGCGCCCCGCCATTATCACACAACATTATATGGACTCTACATAGTGCATATCCAGTTCCAGCGATGTCTTTCTTCCAAACATCAACAGCCCCACTTTAACCTTCTTAGCCGATTTGTTGAGTTCCTCTACAATACCAATCTGGTTTTCAAAAGGTCCGTCTACTATCCGGACGTTGTCGCCCACTGCATATTCCACATTCACTTCCCGCACCTCTACGCCAAGGGATTCTACCTCTTCCTCGGTAAGCGGCACAGGCTTGGAACCCGGCCCAACAAAACCAGTTACACCAGTGGTGTTGCGAATGACATACCAAGTATCATCTGTCATAACCATTTTAATTAAAACATAGCCGGGGAAAATCTTTCTGGTAACGGCCTTGCGTTCTTCACCTTTCATCTCAATAACATCTTCTGTCGGTACCCGGATATCCAGAATCAAATCTTCCAGATGCCGGTTTTCGATAATCTTTTCAAGATTGGTTTTCACTTTGTTTTCATAACCAGAATAGGTATGCACAACATACCATTTCGCATGATTCGCCATATCTCTAAAGCTTTCGCTTCCCGGCCTCCTTTAATCTTATTTTATAAATTGGAACATCCCATACTGGAAGATCAAATCAAGCACCCAGATAAAAATGCCGGCGATTAACACCATCGCAAACACAATCAAGGTATTGTTGATAACCTGTTTTCTAGTAGGCCAAACCACTTTTTTCATTTCAGCTTTTACTTCACGGAAAAACCGCCCCGTGGAAGCAAACGGATTTTTCCTTTTCTTTTTCTCTACAGCAGCGTCTGCCATTTTGTTACCACCTTTCCCAGCGGGTGCTTTTCTGCTCCCTCAACGTTATTTCGTTTCTTTGTGAAGCGTATGCTCGCGGCAGAACCGGCAGTATTTATTCATTTCCAGTCTGTCGGGATCATTCTTCTTATTCTTCATGGTGTTGTAGTTGCGCTGTTTGCACTTGCTGCAAGCCAGCGTAATCCTTGTTCTCATGGTCGCACACCTCCATTCCATCCTAGCTATGCACCTTGCTACTATTTTTTGCACAAAAAAAAAGACCTTATACATCAGCATAAAAACTATACCACATGCCATACTAAATGTCAAGAGGCAGTATTTAAATTTTATCATAAATTCACGAAAGAGGAGATGTTTTCCATGTACCCACCCCCTTCCCGGCTGCATGCCCGGGTAGTCAACCGGCAAAAAGCCTCAAAACAGCCATGTAAACCAGATTTTTGCGCGGCCGGCGCCCTGATGGCATCCGCAATTGCAGTCGCCGTCGCCATTGCTGCCGGAGCTATGGCATCCAAACGGCGCAGACGTTCTTTTTTCTGTTAAACAACCAGGGCGCCCGCAGGCGCCCTGGTTGTTTCCTTATAAAAGCTGCATCACAAACTGATAGGACATCTGTTTTTCCGACAGACGGTATTTTTCCAACAACTGCGGGCCGCAGCTTCCTGAACCAATGCCGCTGACCCGGTAATCAATCCGCAACACCGTTTCCTCCCGCGGCTGCAATTCCCAATCATGCCGTGCGCAATCCAAATCCTGCGCCGTATAATGCAGCGCGCTCATTTCCAAATTATCGCCAGTCACCTGCACAGCGGTATCGGCGCCGCCCGACAGACGCACCAGCCGCACCCTTGTGTGGTTGCCATGTTCCTGCGGCATAATATAAGATACATATTGCCCTGAAACAGTGGACACAAAATATCCCATCCGCGTATGCGCTTGCATATCCTGATAATTTTCATCAGGCCCCATACCAAAATAGGCAAGCTGTTCCATACCTTTTACAAACGTATACTCCATGCCAAACCGCGGCAAATAAGGGGCACTGTCCAGCACTTTGGCCTGGATATCATGCGCAATCTTCCCATCGGGCGTGACAGTATATGCCGTATGCACTGCCACCAGCGGCGCTTTCGCATTGGTCACAATCGCTGTATCTGTCTCTATCACCACTCTGCTTTCCGATTGTTCTGCCAGCCGGATACCATAACATTTATTATAACCCAAATTCATGCCCGCATTGCTGCGGTAATTTTCATAATAACTGCCCCACTGCAGTTTTATATACCGGTCGTTATCCGTCGGCGCACGCCAAACCGACACTTTCGCACGGGAAGCAAGCAACTCTTCCCCACCCTTTTGCAAGCTGTCCATATAGCCGTACAGTTTGTGGAAAGCACAGGAAAACCCTTTGCCGCTGACAGTGATATGCTCCCGCGTCTCGGCAACCGACAGTTGCCCGCCGGCTGCCGTCGTATCCTGCCTGCGCGGCACCGGCAACTCTGCCTGGCAAAAAGCAACTTCATACCCGGCATCTGCATACCAGGTATCTTCTTTTAATTGAAAAGACATAGTCAGATATACCCCATACCGGCAGGATGCCGGTGTAGCAAACGGCATCTGTACCACTTCACACCAGCCGGGGGCAGCCGTCAGATCAGCCTGCCCTACTACCGTCTCCTGCTCGTCGCATACCAACGTCACCACCATACGGTATCCACGCAAATCAATAAAGTTGTGCCGGTTTTCCACTTCAATCTTCCCATCGCCTAAATACCGCGCACGAATATATTGATACACCGCTTTGGCATTTTTGCTGCCCGCCTTAAAACTGCGGTCAGGAAATACCAGGCCGTCTACACAGAAGTTGCCGTCGTGCGGCGTTTCACCAAAATCACCGCCATACAAATACCTGCCGTCTTGTTTGATACTGTGGTCGGCCCATTCCCAAATACATCCGCCGATGAGTTTTGGATATTTTTCAAACAATTCCCAATAATCCCGCATATCGCCAGGGCCATTTCCCATGGCATGGCAATATTCGCACAAAAAGACCGGCCGCATATCGTTGTTGTTGGCCTGCTTTTCCAAATCTGCCAGCTTCGGATACATATAGCTGACTACATCGACCGTATCCGGATTGCCAGCCACATTGGCGCCTTCATAATGGAGCAGCCGCGACCTGTCCCGGCTGCGGATCCATTCGGACATCAAAATATGGTTCTCCCCATATCCGCTCTCGTTACCCATGGACCACATAAATACGCACGCGCGGTTTTTATCCCGCTCTACCATCCGGCGCGCCCGATCCAAATAAGCCTCCCGGAACATCGGGTTCTGGCAGGGCCAGCGGCTGTCAAACGGCTGGTACTGATCATCTTCTCCGCTAAAGCAGGTGGTATACCCATGATTCTCTATATCCGTTTCATCCACCACGTAAAACCCATATTTATCACACAATTGATAAAACTCCGGCGTATTGGGATAATGCGACGTGCGGATGGTATTGATATTGAGCCGCCGCATATTTTTCAATTCCTCTTCCAAAAGCGGAAGCGGTGTTACATATCCGTAATCTGGGTGCATATCATGCCGGTTGACGCCTTTGAGTTTTACACTGACGCCATTGATCAGCAATTCCCCTCTTGTTGACACTTCAACTTTGCGAATGCCAAATTTTTCGCAAACCCATTCCCCATTGCAAAAAAGAAGCAGTGTATATAATTGTGGCGTCTCTGCTGTCCACAGCATGGCATCTGCCACATCAAACCCATCTGGCCCGCCCGCAACCCGTTTGCCGTCCGGCGCATACAGTTCTGCCAACACCTCTGCCTTTCCGTCCAAAAACGTAAAATCAACCGTAATTTGCGCATTGCGGTAAGCGGCATCCAAATCGGTATGAATAAAATAATCCCACAAATGCGTTTTCGGCCGGGATAAAATATAAACATCCCGGAAAATACCGCTTAGCCGGTAAAAATCCTGATCTTCCAAATAAGTGCCCGCGCACCATTTTGCCACCAACACTGTCAAGCGGTTTTTTCCTGTTTTTATGTATGCAGTAATATCAAACTCACTGGGAAGGTGGCTTCCCTGGCTGTATCCAATTTCCTGCCCATTGATATAGACCAAAAGGCATGGTGCAACCCCTTCAAACCGCAAATACATCTGCCGGCCGTCCCAATCAGCAGGAATTTCAAAATCACGCGCATACACGCCCGCCGGGTTATCGTCCGGCACAAATGGAGCATCTACCGGAATAGGGTATTCCACATTGGTATACTGCGGCACGTCATATCCATGAAGCTGCCAGTTAGAAGGCACCGGGATCGTATCGTGAAACTGATAATCCGGCGCAAACACTGTTTCTTCCACATCAAAAACGCGGCTATAGTATGCAAAACCCCACATTCCATTGAGCGAAAGCACCATATCGCTTTCCCCGCCATCCAATGCCGCCGTTTTACAGCTATATGGCAAATAATAGGCCCGTTCCGCTTCCCTCCCAATCTGCAAAACAGACGCATCCTGCAACAACGCCATGATATCTCTCATATCTGCACCCCCATAGCGGGCATCCCCGCTATTATAATTTTAATATGTGCAGTATATCAAACCCCTTAGGAAAATGCAAGGGATTTTTCAAAACTGTTTCCGAAATATGAGCAACCATCCGTATTATGATGTTATGCTTCAACTTTTCTGTTCCGTCTACCTTCGCATCATCCACGCAACACGCCGTGGCAATCCGCACCCTGCAAGGTTTTCCGGCTGGCGAAACATCTGCGAATTGCCGGTGAATCAAAAGACATTAAAATATACAAAATGCATTATCATGGCTGATTTATCCGTACCATTTTCACCGATCAAAATGGTTTTATTTCTGCCGGGATACCAGTTCGTTTTACTTTTGACTGGTTTGGACAGATCCTATCTGTATTTTTTTCTAACGCTTCTTTCACCAGCTCCACTGCACTATCCTCGGCAGGGTCGTTGGTGCCAAGCCCGCCACGGAAAGCACGGGCGAGGATGGATTTTTTAATGAGGCCGATTTGCCCCAGTACTGCTTTGGCGGCTTCTTTGGCTTGCTGCTCTTTTGCGATGTCAACGCCAGTGATAAAATGAAAGAAAACGCCGAGGAAAAAATGTAGGTTTATGGCGACAAGAAAAATAATATGA
>CALGRC010000041.1 GCA_937959315.1 uncultured Clostridia bacterium
GTTTCCTTTATAAGCTTAAATATCTGCATTTACATTTTGTCGATACAGGAGTCTATTCGCTTCCGTCAAGGGCTTTCCCCAAACTTCCGTCACAAAACAAGCACTATACCTTTGAGCAAATTGAATATCTAAATAAATATGCTAAAAACAAAGGTATTGTTTTAATTCCGGAGTACGAATGTCCCGGACATTCGCCCCGTTTGATAAAACAATATCCGGAGATTTTTGATGACACTTTAGAGCAGAATATACAAGGCGAATATTGTAATGAGATGGGCGAGATAAGTGAGGATAAAACAATTATCTGCGCAGGCAGTGAAAAGGCGTGGGAGGCTACTAAACTGATACTTAAGGAAATTTGTGATATGTTTCCGGACAGTCCGTATATAAACATCGGAGGAGATGAAGCGGATATTAAATATTGGAAACACTGCTCGATATGCTGTGAATATATGAATAAAAATAATTTGGCAGACGAATATGAGCTTTACAGCGAATACATTGGCAGAGTAACGTCTTATATCATTCGTCTTGGCAAAACTCCTATTGTTTGGGAGGGATTTCCTCAAAAAGGGAGTGAAAAAATTCCTAAAGAAACTATTGTAATAGCTTGGGAATCGTTGTATAACACGGCAGACAGTCTATTGGCGGCAGGATTTAAAATCATAAACGCTTCTTGGCAGCCGTTGTATATTGTTCCTAATATAAAAATCCGTTGGGGTACATCAGATATTTTAAAATGGAATGTGTATAACTGGCAAAATTGGTGGGAAAAATCGTATGCGTATTTGAATCCTATTACCGTTTCGCCAACCGAACAAGTTTTGGGCGGTATGCTTTGCGCTTGGGAACAGACATATGACCAGGAAATACAGTTTGTTTTGGAAAATCTTTCAGCAATGTCTGAAAGAGTCTGGAATGTAAAACGCGTATGTTCAGAAAGTGATTTTATAGATAAGCAAAGAAACTTATTGCGTATTGCAGCACTCGCAATCAGCGATAAATAAGATATATGTTGGTATAAATATTCATGAAATTTCCTCGTGGTCTTAGCTGCTGCTAAAAATATTTCACATTGTTTTTGTTAGTAGAAATTCATATGAAAGGAAAGAGTTTTATGATAGACATCAAAACACTGGAGGCAAAACCGTATGCGCCGCTTGCTGCACATGCGAGAAAGGTTGCAGCGGACGGATGCGTGCTGCTGAAAAACGAGAACCATGTTTTGCCGATAAAGCAGGGAAATACCGTTTCGTTCTTCGGCAGAACGCAGATAGATTACATCAAATGCGGTACAGGTTCAGGCGGGCTTGTCCATACGGAGTATGTGGTGAATATCATAGACGGTGCGCTTGCAAATCCAAACATAAATGTAAATACCGAGCTTGTCGATGTTTATAAAAAATGGATTGCCGAGAATCCGTTTGACGAGGGTCACGGCTGGGCAACCGAGCCGTGGTTCCAGAAGGAATTTGTGCCTGATGAAAGTATTGTCAAGGCGGCGCGTGCAAAATCTGATGTGGCAGTCATTGTCATTGGCAGAACCGCGGGCGAGGACAGAGATAATGCGCCGGAAAAAGGAAGCTGGTATCTGACGGACGAGGAGGAAGCGCTGCTTGATGTAGTTTCAAAATATTTTGAAAAAACGGTTGTACTGCTCAATGTTGGAAATATTATAGATATGAACTGGGTAGAAAAATATCATATCAAATCCGTGATGTATATTTGGCAGGGCGGACAGGAGGGCGGAAACTCCGTTGCTGATGTGCTTTCGGGTGACGTCAATCCGAGCGGCAGACTGTCGGATACCATAGCCGCCGATATCTCCGACTACCCGAGCAGTAAAAACTTCGGCGATAAAGAGTTTAACCTGTATCAGGAGGATATTTATGTCGGATATCGGTATTTTGAAACCTTCGCGCCCGAAAAGGCGCTTTATCCATTCGGATTCGGTCTTTCCTATACTGATTTTGAGGTAAAAGTTTCTTCAGTGAAACGAAACGGGGATAAAATATCTGCCGCTGTCACGGTTATCAATCAAGGGAAAAGGAGCGGCAAAGAGGTTATTCAAGTGTACATGGAAGCGCCGCAGGGAAAACTCGGCAAGGCAAAGCGTTCCCTGTGTGCCTTTGCAAAAACGGATGTAATTTCTCCAGGAGAAAGCGCTGATTTGTTGCTGGAAATGGATATCGCGGATTTTGCTTCGTATGACGACAGTGGCATCACAGGGCATAAATCCTGTTATGTGCTGGAAATGGGAGAGTATACCATCTATATTGGCAAGGATGTACGCCGCGCGGAAAAAGCGTTTGTATTTACAATAGAAGAAACAACCGTTATCCGGCGGCTCACCGAGGCGATGGCGCCCGAACGTGATTTTGAAGCGCTGTATCCCGATGAGAATTTTACGCCCGCATACAGAAAAGTATCGAAAAGAACGGTTGATTACAAGAAAAGAATTGCCGATGAAATGCCGGAGAGCATTGCATATACAGGAGACAAAGGAATCAAGCTGATTGACGTCAAAAACGGCAAACATACCATGGAAGAATTTATCGCACAACTGAGCGATAAGGATTTACGGTGTCTCATCATAGGGGAAGGCATGTCCTCGCCCAAGGTTCGTCCGGGCAGCACCGGCACGTTTGGCGGCGTCACGGCAGAACTTCTTGCATTTGGAATCCCCATCGTATGCCTTGCGGACGGACCTTCGGGAATCCGTATGGATAACGGAGATACCGCCACGAGTATGCCTAATGGTACGTTGATTGCCTGCACATGGGATACGGAAACAGCGGAAAAACTGTATGAATATGCAAGTGTGGAACTGTGCGCACAGGGCTTTGATTCTCTATTGGGACCGGGAATTAACATTCACCGTTCGCCGCTAAACGGCAGGAATTTTGAATATTTGTCCGAAGACCCATATCTGACGGGCAAAATCGGTGCGGCGCTGGTGCGCGGGATGAATATATACGGCAACAGTGCAACGGTAAAACATTTTGCCGCAAATTCGCAGGAACTTTGCCGAAATAAGACCGTGTCGGTGGTGTCGGAGAGAGCGCTGCGGGAAATTTATCTGAAGCCGTTTGAATTATGTGTAAAAGAGGGCAAGGCAACGTCGCTGATGAATTCGTATAATCCTATCAACGAGTATTGGACGTCCAACAGTTATGAGCTAAATACCACAATCCTGCGCGGGGAATGGGGCTATACGGGAATGGTGATGACGGACTGGTGGCCGAAACTATGCAAAGAGGAGAACGGACTATTAAATCTTTGCGATATGGCAGCCGCGCAATGTGATGTGTATATGCTGGCAGGCGATGCGGCGGCGCTGGAGAGCAATCTTGAAAAAGGGCTTGAAAGCGGTGCTATTACAAGAGGACAGCTGCAAAGAAACGCGGCAAATTTGCTAAATTATATCATGCATACGCATACTTTTGCGCGATTCATTGAAAACGGCGGCAAGTTTGAGTCATCGTTGCGATATAAAATGGAGGAACTTGAAACGGTATTTGAATATTCCGAGCCGAAAACGGACGAGCAGATAGAAGTTCACTATGGCGGAACAGGCAGACGTTTGCTGTGCGTTGATTACACGGCGAATGCACCGAAACTGTCGCAGCTGACAATTTCTGCGGTGATTGATGGCGGAATCAATGCAGGCATGACCGTGAATGGTACAGACGGCAAAAAAGAGCGGGCATATTTTGATTTTACGGCACATATTGCGGAGGGCAGTATTAAATTGTCGTTTCCGACGCTGATATGCGTGGATAAGATAAGCGTTATGCGGTAGAGAGGGTATTGCATTTGGAGTCCGGCTCTATGTAAGCATAAAAAGTTTACCTGGGGAAGAAACTGAATTGAAATTATTAAAAGAATTTTATGTTGACCAATACATATCCGATAGATTAGATGAGGTGAAAATAAGATGAAAACAGAAACGATTGAGGTTGGAGGCTACAACAAATCCGATTCCGCCCACCACGGAAATATGTTCCTGACGGGCAACGGGGCGATGGGCGTGCGGGGGACGCTGTGCGAGTACCGCAAGGAATACATGCCCGCGATCAATCTCGGCGGGGTGTACGACCAAGTTGGAGACGGCTGGCGGGAGCCAGTCAACGCGCCCAACGGCTTGTTTGCGGAGCTTATCGTGGACGGTGAAACGCTGACGCTGCCGGACAGCGAATATTTGGAGCATAGTGTGCGTTTGAATATCTATGACGGCATTTACGAGCGAAAAACTTGTTTTAACGCGGCAAAATGCGCCGTGCAATTCTCCGAGGAACGCATGGTATCGCAGGCAAATCCGAATCTGATTCTGCAATGCCTGACGGTGCGGACGGAGCAGGCGGCGGAGGTGTGTGTGCATATCGAGATTGACGGCGATGTTTGGGACATCAATGGACCGCATTTGGAGCAGATGGTCTGCGAATATGAGGACGGCGTTTGCTTTGTGTCGGCGGTGACGCACGAAAAGGGGACGCATATCGACACCTTTGAAACGGCGGAGTATGAGTTTTCTGCATCCGAAAACATAGCGGTTGGGGAGAAAACCATTGCCCGGAATATCTGCTTTACTGCCGAAGCGGGCAAGGAATATAAAATCTATCGCAAAATCTTAGTGACGGCGGGCGAAACACAAGATATGTCCGCACTCGGCAGTTATGCGGAGGAAAAGGCGAAGCACATCGCCAAATGGCATGAAATTTGGGATATTTCATACATAGAAATCGACGGCGATGAGGCGGCGGAACGGGCGCTGAACTATTCCCTTTATCACTTAAACTGCATTGCACCGCGTCACAGTGAAAGCATGTCGATAGCCGCAAGAGGGCTTTCGGGGCAGGTGTATAAGGGGGCGGTGTTTTGGGACACCGAGATGTTTATGCTGGACTATTACCTCTACACCGAACCGAAAATTGCACGGACATTGGTAAAATACCGCATTGACACGCTGGACGGCGCAAAGAAAAAGGCGGCGGCTTACGGCTGGGACGGCGCGTTTTATGCGTGGGAGAGTCAGGAAGGCGGCTATGACGCGTGTTCCGACTACAATGTGGTGGATGTGTTCACAAAACGCCCCATGCGGACATTTTTCAAGGATAAGCAGGTGCATATCTCGGCGGCGGTGGTGTATGCGCTGGATAAATACGTCCGTATCACGGGCGACATCAGCGTTCTGGATGAAGGCGGCTATGACGTTCTGCGGGAATGTGCGAAATTTTACCGTTCGCTGTTGCTGAAAAAGTTAGACAGCGATAGCTATGAAATTCACGACGTTATCGGTCCGGACGAATACCATGAGCGGGTGAACAACAATGCCTACACCAACGCGATGACGCGGTTTGTGTTCCGCACGGCGGCGAAATATCTGAATGAACCGGAATACGAGGAGTTGGCGGAAAACGTATATCTGCCGCCAGCCAATCAAGACGGCGTAATAGAGCAGTTTGACGGTTATTTTGGCTTGGAGGATTGTAGCGTAGACGAAGTGCGCAGCCGTCTGCTTGACCCCAAGGAATACTGGGGCGGCGCTTACGGCGTGGCAAGCCACACGCAGGTGATTAAACAGGCGGACGTGGTGGCAATGCTTGCTATGCTGCCGGAGGAATTTTCAGACGAAACAAAAAAAGCAAATCTCAAATTCTACGAGCCGCGCACCGAACATGGCTCATCGCTTTCGGCGTGCATGTATTCGCTGCTGTCCTGCAAGACGGGCGACGCGGAATTTGCCTATCCGTTTTTTATGAAATCGGCAGAAGCCGATTTACATTCGGGCGGCAAGGAATGGGCGGGGCTTGTCTATATCGGCGGCACACACCCTGCCAGCGAGGGCGGCGCGTGGATGGTGGCGGTGTTTGGCTTTGCGGGACTGGAAATTAAGGACGGCGAAATTGTCTGCAATCCGCATTTGCCGAAAGCGTGGAAGTCCATGAAATTTAAGATAAACTACAAAGGCGATATTTACAAAATTGAGATAAACGGCAGTGATTGGAGTGTGACGAAGCAATGATACAAGCGGTGATTTTTGATTTGGACGGCGTACTCGTCACCACTGACGAACTGCACTATCAAGCGTGGAAGCAGCTTGCCGACGAGGAGGGGATCAAGGGCTTCACGCGGGAGGACAACCTTCGCCAGCGTGGTGTGAGCCGCATGGCGTCGCTGGAGGTGGTGCTGGAAAAGACGGATAAAAAATATTCGGATGAGGAAAAACTTGCGCTTGCGGAGCGCAAAAACAATATCTATGTCGCCTCTCTCGCCAATCTGGACAAATCTGCGGTGCTGGACGGCACATTTGAATTTATTGAATACATAAAGAAAAAGGGTATAAAAACCGCCGTCGGCTCGGCAAGCAAAAATACCCCGCTGATTTTGGAAAAGACGGGACTTGCGGACTGCTTTGATGCGGTGAGCTGCGGGCTGGACACGCAAAAATCCAAGCCCGACCCCGAGGTGTTCTTAATTGCCGCCGACCGGCTCGGCGTGCCGTATGAAAATTGCCTTGTGATTGAGGACTCGGACGCGGGCATTCAGGCGGCAAAGGCAGGCGGAATGTACGCCCTCGCTGTCGGCGCGGCGAAGGGGAATGTACAGGCGGATTATTGTGCGGAGAATTTGACGGATATACGGATATTAGGAATGATATTTGGGTTTTAAATGTCAGCACAAGAATAATGTCGGTAGCTGTGATGTTAGCCTTTCTTTTGAATGGATAGAGATAGACTACGTTGTAGTTGAGGGGATTAAGCAATAAAAAGTAAGGCATAGCACAAGCTGAATAAAAGCGTCACGGTTTCGACCGCGGCGCTTTTTTGCGTCTTTTCGCAGCAAGGCTTATGTTATGAGACGTATTATTTATCACTACAGGATAAGACAAAACAACAATAATTTTAATGACCGCAGGGCGGCCGCAAAGCGGCTCCTTGCGGTCATTTTTCAGTTGCAGACAAAGTGGCTCTGTTACATTGCAAAATACCCATAATTCCCGATTCGAATTTCAACTCAAAAATTTGAATCGGAGGTTAGAAAAATGAGCGGTTTAGTCTATTCTTATGCGACTTGTATAGGTGCCGTGAATTTTCATGAAATAATATTTGTAATCTTTTGTATTTTTAGATATTGCTGCACTTTCTTAATGGGAATAAGTTTTAAACCTCCGCACAAAAGGAGGGATAAGGCTGTGCTTTCCAAAGAAGAAATATGGTCAAGAAAGTTTGATGCTTGTGTGAAAAAGGCGTTGATACAGGAACTGAAATACCGAAAGCGGAGCATGAAAAACCAAAGAAATCATTTTGTGAATTTTTCGGAACTCAGTTACTTAGAAGAACAGCGCTTTTGTGTTGAAGATACATACTCAGTAGAAAATTTTCGAAAGACTATTGAGACAAGACTATTTGATGCAGTTATTTGCAATGAACTTTTGTATGAGGCTTTACAGGTACTTACCCCATCTAACCTGGAGATACTGCTACTCAAATATTGGGGAGGGATGACCGATTTGGAGATAGGACACCTCGTAAATATGAGCCAACAAATGGTGAATTACCATAGAAGTAAATCGCTTAAAAGATTAAAAACAGTTATTGAGGAGATGACGAAAAATGACCAACGGTTTAGATTTTGAACTGATACGCGAAGCTGTTTCCGGTGACGAAACTGCAATTAATAGAATTGTGGATATTTATGAGCCGTATATCAATACACTGTCCTCTCAGACGCTTTATGATAAGGATGGTAATGAAGTTATTGGTGTAAATGTTGATTTGCATGATTACTTGAAAAGCAAACTGATTCACGTGATTCATACATACAAAATAGCGTAGCTTGATCCGGGCTTTTTCGGGTACGTGATGAAATACTTTTTCAATTAAGAAAAGCAATCGCCGAAAAAGCCCGGTTTATTTCATAGCTTATTGTTCTTTGACAATTGAATAACTCGTCTTCTAACATTACCCATATGCGAGCACGGCGAACGGTACGCTTGCGATGAATGCCGGTTCGGAAAACAGAGGTGGAGAACTGTATGCCATGATACATATGGAAGATAATGATACTTGCGCTATGGCAGCGCTCCGTGCGGATGCGGGGAAGTATCCCGAATGTTCGAGTAACGGCATTTGAGATATTATGACGGCTTATCCAAAGCCGGTAGGAGATGAGTCAAAATATATTTGGGAGAGAAAACGTATGGATTTAGAGGATAGAAATGAAATCATCAGTACTTGAGTTTTATTAACATATGGAGGGTGTGCGATGGAGTATATCGTATTATCTGATAGAGAAAATGAAATTTTTGCAGAGGCAGAGAACGGCGTAAAGATACGGTTGCTGTTTCCTGAACAACAAAACAAAGAAACGGAAAATATTGTGCTGGAAAATTTACTTTGTTCTTATGAAAAAAGAATGGCAGACAATATTGGTTTGAAAATTTGACATGGATAAAACAAATGATTAGTATGGAAGATGAACTGTGTCGTATTATTTGCATAATTGAAAATATTATGTGAGGTGCAAGACAATGGAAAACTGTGATGTAAAAAGGGTGGCGGCATTGTATCGCGTATCAACAAAAAAACAGGTCGACAAACGGGTAGATGATATACCGATGCAGAAAACAGCGTGCCACGGGTTTACGGATCAAAGAGGCTGGCCAATTGTATTTGAATTTTGTGAAAAGGGGGTATCCGGATTTAAGATTTCCGCAGAAGATAGGGACGCGATTCAGGAGCTGAAAGAATTGGCGTTGAAAAAGGCGTTTGACGTATTGTTGGTATTTATGTTTGACAGGCTTGGGCGTATAGACAGCGAAACTCCGTTTGTGGTGGAGTGGTTTGTGCAGCATGGAATTGAAGTCTGGAGCGTAAAAGAAGGACAGCAAAAATTAGATGACCACGCAGATAAGCTCATTAATTATGTAAGGTTTTGGCAGGCAAATGGGGAAAGCAGAAAAACATCAACGCGTGTGAAAGAAACATTCTCGCAGATGACAGCTGCCGGAATCTTTCATGGCGGTCAGGTTGGATTTGGTTATCAACTGGTGTATCGTGGTCGTGTCAATAAAAAGGGACAACCAGTAAAAGATAAGGTTATCCATGAAGCAGAGGCAGAGGTCATGCGGATGATACTGCATAAGACCTTGTATGAGGGATACGGTTCTCACAGATTGGCTGAATATGTAAATGCGTTGGGTGTCAGGACACATAACGGAAATGAATTTACAGCTACAACGATTTTGAGACTTTTAAGAGACCGAAGCAATTGTGGCTATATCATTTCCGGTGGAGTAATGTCAGAAAAAATACCGGAATTGGCAATTTGGGATGAAAATGAGTTTGAACTGGTAAATAAAATCTTGGATCAACGCTCTATTAAATATGAAGAAAAACAAAATTTCGCCAGAATGACAAAAGGGAAGACATTATTATCCGGTAATATATACTGCGGGCATTGCGGTTGCCACTTGAATGCTGCAAATTCTGTTGATAAACGGATACGGTCGGATGGGACATTGTATAGTAAGAAAACGATTCGGTACATGTGTTACCATAGAGCACGTGGTTTAAATGATTGTGATGGGCAATCAGTTTACGTTGCGGAAAAAATTGATAAGGCTGTTTCGGAGGTTGTGGAGAACTATCTGGCAAAAATCAAACAGACTCCAAAGGATAAAGCGCTGGAATTACGATATCGAAATGAATTGCAGCAAAAGAGACAGCAAAGAAAAAAATTAGAAGATGAAAAAAATCGTATGGAAAAGCGTCTGCATGAAACATCATTAGAAATCAGTAAAAGCCTAACTGGAGAAAGTTTGTTTACAACGGATGTGCTTTCTATGTCGGTGCATACAATACAGGAAGATTTACAAATGATAGAAAAACAGATAGCCGCATGTGATACAGATTTAGAAGCTAAGGGTGAAGTTCTAAATAAACTGGATTTTTATTACGACCGATTTATCAACTGGGCAGACGAGTTTAAACATGCTTCGTTAGAACAAAAGAAGATGATTATTTGTCATCTTATAAAATCCGTTAAAGTAAGCAAAGGATATGAGTTGGAAATAGAGTTTAATATCAGCTATCAGCAGTTTTTAGCGGCAGTATCCTAAAGTTTTTATGTTAAAGGAAGGAGAAGAAAAAATATGCTTGAAAAAACATCTGATCGGGAGAACAACGTGGCCGTCTATTACAGGAGTGGCTCACATCAGCAATTGATGTGTAAGGGGTTAAAAGTAGTTTGCTATGCGAGAAGCAAAACACGCAAAGAACTGGATGAGCAAGTAAAAAAACTGAGGGCATTTTGTGAAAGGGAGCAATTTGAGATAATTGATGTACAGCAGGAACGCTGTAACGGAAGATCAGATCATAGATTGCCGCTGTATTTTGCAATCAAAAATAAGAAGGCAGATGCTATTGTTGTTACGGATTTTTCAAAGATTTCGCGTGATATGGAATTTGCCATAGAGGTAATGGGAATGGTAAATAAGCATAATAAGGTTTTGATAAATGCGACAGTTGGAACCGTTATTGAGACAGAAGTTCCCCTTTTGAAAACAATATTCCAAAGTTAACACTTAAAAGTGCAGCTATGCATGAAAATACGCTGCACTTTTTGCTTGTATTAAAATAAAATACTAAATTTGGAATAAATAATGTTAAAAAAGTATTGCAATTATTAAAAAAGTATGGTATACTATATACATAAAGAAGATAAAAATCTCCGGTTGTATTGGTACTATACGGCAGAGCATGCGGCTGTTAACCGCAGGGTCGTTGGTTCGAGTCCAACACGGGGAGCTCAAAAAAACAGCATGGCAATTTGCCATGCTGTTTTTTTGTATTCCGAAAACCAGGCGATTATCGCGTGGTTCAAGAGAAATTAACCGGTGAGAAAAAATCTTCCCCATGTGGTAATATAGTTGTATTTTACGGAAAATAATGCTATAATGATGACAGCAAACTGGGTAAGGAAATTGAAATCCCAGAATATGAAAGAAAGGCAGGGAAAAGCAATGAAAAATTTTAAAGTGGGGTTGCAGCTATATTCCATCCGAGAGGATATGGAGCGGGATATGGATGCGGCATTGAAGCAGGTAAAGGAAATTGGTTATGACTATGTAGAGTTTGCAGGATATTTTGGCCATCCGGCAGAAGAAATCCGCAAAATGCTGGATAAGTATGGCTTGGAATGTGTATCGGTTCACCAGGCACCGCAATGGTATGCGGAGGAAGGGCAGAATGCGGTTGATTTTGTCAGGACACTGGGCGTACAATACAGTGCAGTTCCGCATTGGCCGGCAGAAAAGCTGGCCGGCACTCCCGAGTGGGAAGAAACAGTCCAGCTTTTTAAGCAAACCGGAAAGCTTTTGGAGGAAAACGGAATCCAACAATTATATCACAACCATGATTTTGAATTTCATAAATATCAAGATAAATTCCTGCTGGACTGGTTATATGAAGTTATCCCGGCAGAATATCTTCAGCCTCAGATTGATACCTGCTGGGTACATTATGCAGGATACAATCCAGCGGAATACCTGTTGAAATATAGCGGGCGGATTAAGGTTGTCCATTTGAAGGACTTTGTTTGCACCAAGCTTGGCGGCGGCCCGGTTTATGCCCTGATTGGAAAAGACGGCAAGGAAGAAAAGGAAGCTACCAGGGAAGAAAACGGGTTTGAGTTCCGCCCGGTGGGATATGGGGTGCAGGACTTCCCGGCGATTATTGGCGCGGCGGAGAAGGCAGGCGCAGAAATCTTGATTGTGGAGCAAGACCGCTCTGTGGAACGGCCCGCGATGGAGGCGGCGAAAATGAGCAGGGATTATCTTAAAGCTTTGGGATTATAGGAGTGATTTTGCAGGGGGAAAAATAGATGCAGCACATTCAGGAATTGGTTGAAAAAAAGCAGCGGACAGAGCGGGTGATTCAATTTGGGGAAGGCGGTTTTTTGCGGGGATTTGCGGACTGGATGCTGCAAAAGCTGAATGTAGATGGAAGATGGGAAGGGAGCGTTGTCATAGTACAGCCCTTGCAAAAAGGGATGTGCGGCAGGCTGATGGAACAAAACGGCATATATACGCATGTTTTGCGGGGGCTTGAACAGGGGCGGCCTGTTGTACAAAGGGATGTGATTGACGTGGTATCCCGCTGTATCAACCCGTACGAGGATTTTGAAGGCTACCGGCAATTGGCGCACCAGCCCGAATTGCGGTTTGTGATATCCAACACAACCGAGGCGGGGATTGTATATGAGCCTGATGATACGCCGGAAAACACGCCGCCAAAATCATTCCCTGCAAAGCTTGCGGTATTGCTGTACAAACGGTTTTGTGCAAGGCTGCCTGGTTTTATTATCCTTCCATGTGAATTGATTGAACAAAACGGCGAAAAGCTGCGGCAAATCATATTACGGTATGCAAAGGAATGGGATTTGGGCGCCGGCTTTGAAAGCTGGGTTAAGCGGGAAAACCATTTTTGTAATACCCTGGTAGACCGGATTGTTACAGGATTCCCGAAAGGTGAGGATTTGCATCTTGGGTATGTGGATCAAATGGTGGATACATCGGAGCTGTTTCATCTGTGGGTGATTGAAGGGGATAGGGCATTGGCAAAGGAATTGCCCTTGCATGACATTGGGCTACAGGTTGTGTGGACAGATGATTTGGCGCCATACCGTACCCGTAAAGTGCGCATTTTAAACGGGGCGCATACGGCGCTGGTGCCTTATGCCATGCTGCGGGGGTTTGATACGGTCAAGGGCTGTGTGGATGACCCGGAAATGCTGGCTTATATAAAGCGGTGCATCTTTGATGAAATCATTCCGACATTGGACTTGCCAAGGGAGGAGCTTACACAGTATGCCAACAGTGTGCTGGAGCGATTTGGCAATCCATATATCCGCCATTATCTATCTTCAATTGCGTTAAATTCTGTGAGTAAATTCAGAGTCCGGGTGCTGCCGTCTATTTTGGAGTACCAAAAGCGGTACCGTCAATTGCCCCCAACCCTGACATTTGCGTTTGCCAAGCTGATCGATTTTTATCAGACAAATATGGCAAACGATGATGAAAATGTGCTGGAACTTATGAGAACTTCCACACTAGCGGAAATTTTGTCCAATGAAATGCTTTGGGGAGCCGACCTGGGCTTTATGAAGGATGAGGTGGGCCGTTATGCGGATAAGGATTAATCCGGCAGATAATGTTGCGGTAGAAACGGATACTGGCCATAAGATTGCATTGCAGGACATCTGCAAGGGTGAAGATGTCATAAAATATGGTTTCCCGATAGGGCATGCAACGCAGCATATTGTACAAGGGGAACACGTTCATACGCATAACCTGGCTACAAGCTTAAAGGGGAAACTGGCATATGAATATCACCCCCGGCTGCCCCATATGCCGCCGCAGGCGGAGCAGAAAGCTTTCCTGGGGTATTTGCGGGAAAATGGCGAAGTCGGAATCCGCAATGATGTCTGGATTGTCAACACAGTCGGGTGTGTAAATAAAATTGCGGAGGCAATAGCAAAGCGGACGGGAGCCTTGGCTTTTCCGCATCCGTATGGTTGCTCGCAATTGGGTGCGGACCATCAGTTTACCCAAAGGATTCTAAGCGGGATGGTGCATCATCCCAATGCAGGCGGTGTGCTGGTGCTGGGTCTTGGGTGTGAAAACAACAACATCCCTGCATTCAAAAAAATGCTTGGCGGCTACCGTGAAGAGTTTGTAAAATTTTTGAATGTGCAGGATGTAGAAGACGAATTGGGAGAAGGTGTGCGGCTGGTTTTGGAGTTGCAGCGCAAGGCAGCGCAAATGAAAAGGGTGCCGGTCCCCATCTCAAAATTAAAGATAGGGCTCAAATGCGGCGGCAGCGATGGGCTGAGCGGAATTACTGCGACCCCTCT
>CALGRC010000042.1 GCA_937959315.1 uncultured Clostridia bacterium
AGGAATTGCGGATGGTTCTGGTTTTTCTGAAAATAATCTGATAGAATTAAAAATAAAAAGGAGTGGACCGATGGAAGAAAAGATATCTTTGGGTGATTATCAAAAATTATTAAATACTGCTATTGATTTGGGTCATTTTTTGTTGGAGGCCGGTGCGGAAACTTATCGGGTGGAGGAGTCCATTCAGAGGGTGCTGTATGCCTATGGGATTAAACATGTAGATGTGTTTGCCATTACCAACAGTATCACGGTTACCATTACCATGGCCGATGACACCTGTTTTACCCGTTTGCGCCGCATTTATTCCCGCGGCACCAATTATCAGATGATAGAGGACTTAAATAATTTGAGCCGTTATATCTGCATT
Organism: uncultured Clostridia bacterium; assembly: GCA_937959315.1. GTDB lineage: Bacteria > Bacillota > Clostridia > UMGS1810 > UMGS1810 > CALGRC01. Next base: position 368 of record CALGRC010000042.1, read on the forward strand.
TATCGACCGTCTGTGGAGGAGTTCCGTCAGAGGCTGAAGGAAATTTATCATAAAAAGGGATACCCCTTTTGGATGATGGTGGTTGCTTTTGCCGGTGTTGGGTTTTCTTTCACGCTGTTTTTTGGCGGCAATTTGCGGGATGCTCTGGTGGCTACCCTGGCCGGTGCGCTGATTCGTGTTGTCATACAGGGTATGGAACGGGTACAGACCAATGGTTTTTTTATCAATTTGATCAATAGCTTGTTGGTAACCTTGATTGCTCTGCTGGCGGTGCGTTATCAAATTGCCGACCATAGTGACCGTATTATTATCGGTACATTGATGAGTCTTGTACCCGGTGTTGCTGTAACTAACGCAATGCGGGATATTATTGCAGGCGATTTGGTAGCCGGCACCATGAAAGGTTTGGAAGCGCTGTTGGTAGCTTTGGCCTTGGCTTTGGGAACCGGGATGGCGTTAGTTGTGATGGGGGGTCTGTAATATGGAATTGATGATGCCTTGTCTATATGCTTTTTTAGCCTGTATCGCTTTTTCTATCATATATCATGTGAGTTGGAAGCGAATTCCACTGACCTGCCTGGGCGGTGCGTTGGGCTGGCTGGTTTATTTGCTTTTGGATTTTCCCAGCGATGTTCCCAAATATTTTATTGCTACGGTGGTAATTTCTGTTTATTCAGAAATTATGGCGCGGGTTTGTAAAGTGCCGGTAACTTTATTTTTGACCACAGCGGTACTGCCTTTGGTGCCGGGGGGCGGCATGTACTACACCATGGAATATTGTGTGCGCGGGGAAA
>CALGRC010000043.1 GCA_937959315.1 uncultured Clostridia bacterium
CATTTTTTGGACGCTGCGGAAATTACAGCGGGGTTTGGGATTGGCTATGATTGGCTGTATGATTACCTGTCTGACGCCCAAAAGGACATTGTCAAACAAGCTATGATAGAGTTTGGGCTGGAAAAGGCGATGGAGTATTACGAAAACCCGGATATGGATGGGCAGTGGGTAGATAAGGCGAGCAATTGGAATGTGGTTTGCACCGGCTCTATGGGGATTGCTGCGCTTGCCATACTGGATGAGGAGCCGCAGCTTTGCAGCGAAATCATTGTCCGCGGGTTTGACAGTGTCAAACCGGCCCTTGCCATGTTTGCACCCGATGGGAACTGGGAAGAAGGGTATACCTATTGGCAATATACCATGAAATACTTTGTGGAGTATATGGCCGCGCTGAACACTGCAGTGGGGACAACCTATGGCTTTGAGGATGTTGAAGGCATCCGCAACGCCGGGTATGTTCCAATGTATTCGTTTGGCGCAAAGCAGCACTTTAATTATCACGATTCCAACGACCCGCCTTCCGCACCGGGAATGTTTTGGCTTTCCGAAAAGTTTGGGGTAAAAGAAATGACGGCTTTCCGGGTATCCCAGATGGAAATTTTAGATATCGACCCGGTGGTTTATGACCTGCTTTGGTATAACCCTGCACTCAACGATCCAACGGCAAAAGCGCCGTTGGATGGGTATTTCAGAGGGGTAGAAACGGCGTCGTTCAGGGACGTCTGGTATAGCGGGGAAGCCAATTACCTGGGGTTCCACGCGGGGGATAACAATGTTGGCCATTCCCATCTGGACGCCGGTACTTTTGTGCTGGACAGCCAGGGGGAACGGTTTATACGGGACCTTGGCGCAGACGATTACCTTTTGGAAAATTATCTGGGGAACCCCCAGGGGCTGCAATATTATAGGCGGCGGGCGGAAGGACATAACGTGCTTGTCGTCAATCCAGATGCGAATCCGGATCAGATGCTGAACGCAACGCCGGTTATTACCAATTTTGAATCGGCGCCGGAAGGCGGGTTTGCGATTGCCGATGTGACCTCGGCGTGCCCTCTGGCAACCGAAAGCGCAAAGCGCGGGGTATGGCTGACCGGCAACCGGCAGCGGATGGTTGTACAGGATGAAGCGGCCTTTCAAACCGGCGTGGAGGTGTGGTGGTTTGCACATACCGATGCATCGGTAGAAATCAGCGCAGACGGCAAATCGGCCATCCTTACAAAAAATGGAAAGCGTCTGTGGGCGGGTATTACATCTGATACCGGCTGCGTATTTACCGTGATGGACGCAAAACCCCTGCCAACTTCGCCAAATCCGGAACAGAATCAGAATGGCGGCATCCGCAAGCTGGCCATCCATATGGAAGATGTGACACAAGTCCAGTTGACTGTTGAATTTGCACCGCTTGCTGCCGGTGAAACGCAGCCCGGTTATACGACGCCGGTGAAACCGTTGTCTGACTGGAACCTGGATGATGCCAATATGCCAAAACTGACGGAACTCAGCGTCAACCATACGCCGGTGCCGCTTGTGGAAGGGCAGTACAATTATACTGCAACTCTATTTCCAGAGGAAAACAGCGCGCCCATCATCGACGCCAAAGGCGAAGGGGATATTACGGTTGCGGCGCCGGAACGGTATGCTTCGGTGAAAACGGCAAAACTGATACTGCGCAAAACCGTTTCGGGGCAAACCTATGTGAAAACGTACACGGTATCGCCGCCGGAGCAGGACAATGTGCTGGTGGATAACGACTTTGACCGCGGCGTACAGCCCAATAACGGGACAAATTTTGGCGGCGGCCTGTTGTCGCAGTACAGCTTGTATCCGGAGGGCGGAAGCGCCTATGAGCAGCAGTCTGACGGTGCGGACAGTGCAGGCAATTGCCTGGTTTTGGAAAGCAGTATTTCAGATACTGGGCAATATCCAAAAATCCACCATGATTTTGTAAATATGAACGGAAAAGTTTATGGACAGGCCCCATCTGCTGCGGTGACACCCCGGCTGGTATTGGAGGCAAATATTAAAATAGGGGAAACCAATATCCAGCGCGGCCTGTTTTCCATGAAAGATAACCTGGGCAACAGTTTTATGCTCGCGATGATTGACACAGATGGGGTTATGAAACGCGGGAACAGCAATTTTACAGTGATAGCGGGCAGCGATATGGTTACCTGCCAGCCTGGCAAATGGTATCATATTATGGCGGTGCTTGATTTGCAGAACAGGACATACGATTTTTATATTGACGGGAAGCAGCAGTTTGCCAACCAGGCCATTGCAGGGATGGCCGGCAGCCAAATCCTGTATTTCAGGATGGAGCATGTGGACAGGTTCCGGACGCCCGGCCAAACCCAAAGTGCGGGCGGGAAAACCTATATTGACGACATAAAGGTGTATGCGTTTGGCCAGCCTGCAGGCTTACAGGCATATGCGTCGCTTGATGCGGCGAACCGCCGGCTTTTGCTGACATTTTCCAATCCATTGAACAAGGAGACGGTTCTGGCGGATCGCATCCTTATCAATTCCGGCGGCCAACAGGTTCCGTTCCGGATAGAAGGTATCGGGGCCCGGCATGTGGTACTTGCGTTGGATGACGCGGCCGGCGGCGATATGGAAATATCTCTGTCACAGGACATCAAAGACGCCTGGGGCGGCAGCCTTTCAAAGGGGCGGGTGAATGCCCCGTGTGCAGGGGATTCTGTTGGCGGCGCCGTCGGCGGATACACAGTAGACGGAATGGATATTACCGGGGCAGAACAATTAAAAGCCGGCGATGTTTTATCGGTTGACGCAACGGTGTCCAACCAATCGGGAAACAGCCAGGAATTCTGGCTGATGGTAGGCATATACGCCGGCAGCCGGCTTTTGGATTTAGAAATGGCAAAATTCCATCTGTCGGGCAGCGAAATACAGAAAACTGTTACGGCGGAGCTGACATTGCCGCCGGGTTTTTCACCGGGTAACAGCATCATAGGGTTCTTGTGGTCTGGCAGCAGCCTGTGCCCGGTTGGGTTAAAAAAGGAACTTCCGGCATTCCAACCAGATGTGCAATAGAGGGTAAGGAGGAAAATCATGAGTGTAAAACGATGGGTATCTATTTTCATTGCAGCCGTTTTGGCTGTAACGGCAGCGCCGGCCGTGCTTGCAGCCGCGCCGGCGGACGGCATCTATGTCAACAACAGCTATGACGACGGGAAGGATAATGCGCTTGCAGATTTTAGCGATTTTGCAGTTTACAATGCCGATGACGCCTCGAAAGCGGCAAAAGGCGTCACAGAGGCCCCGGATGGCAGCAAGCCCGGCAAGGTCTATTTGATTGAGACACTGCCCGGCGGGAAGGTCGGGCCGAATATGAATTCCATCTTTAGCGGCAAGGCCGGCATTATTTACGGGTCGGATGTCCCGGTTTTGGTGATTGAATCCAATATCCGGATTGAAAACACCGGCGTCCGGCGCGCGCTGTTTGGCCTGCGGGACGATTTGGACTATATGCCCTATCTGGCCGTGATTGACGGCGGCAAGTTTAAACTGTGCGACAATTCGTTAACGCCGATTGCAGGCAGTGAATTTGCCGACTGCGAAGAAAACACATGGTACCATGTGCTGGCAAAGGTGGATTTAATTAACCGGATGTATGATTTTTATATTGACGGGGAACAGGTGCTGTTTGAGGAGCCGCTGTATGCTACTGCCGATGTAGAAGGCGAAAAGGGGCTTTTCAATCAATGCGTACAGTTTATCCGGACGGAGCTGCCCGACTGGGACGGCTACGGTGCAAAAACCTATTTTGACGACTATAAGGTGTATGCGTTTGACGCGCTGGAAGCGCCGTCTGTGAGCGGCGTACAGGATTTAAGCCAGACAAGTTATCTGGCGCGTACCATCGATTTGCAGTTTGCAACGGCCATGGACAAGGGAGCCTTAAACCCGGATGAAATTACAGTGACAAAGGCAGACGATGGTACGGTTGTGCCGTATACGGCGGAACTTGTAGATGCATATTATTACCGGCTTGCTTTTGATGAGCATGCGTTTGAATCGGAGACGGCTTACAACATCAATTTTTCTGAAAATGTAACGGATGTGTTTGGCAACGGGCTGGAGGAAGACACGCTGGACATGTTTGCCAAAAACAGCCCGCCGACGGTTACGGCAACGTTTGGCGCCGGGGCATATATCAAGGCAGGTTCAGACTTTACGCTGACGGCAACCGCAGAGGATATGGAAACGGCAGTAGAGTCGGTTTCCTTTTACAGCGGGGATACCAAAATCGGCGATGCGGTGCTGCGCAATGGGGTGTACACCTACGAGTGGACCAATTTGGCAGAGGGCAGGTATGAGATCTATGCCCAGGCGGTTGATACCGACGGTGTCATTGGCATCAGCGATACCGTTACGGTAAATGTTGTATCCATGACGCCGATCATAGAAACGGCATTTGATGATACGTCAGGGTGGCTGCCGTATACCAATAACGGGACGATTGATGTTGTGCCAGACCCGCTTGGGTTGAACGGCAACAGCATCCGGCTCAATATTGTTGCCGGTACCGAAGGCAATCCCAATGCCAATAAGGATTTCACCTCGCAGCCCTATACCGGGCTGATATACTATTCGTTTCAGGTTTTGCCCACCACTGGCATTGACAGCGGGATTGAAGTCAAAGACGGCGGCAATGTTTCTTCTATATTGCTCAAGTTTTCATCGTCGGGTGAGCTGCGCAATGCGCAGGATACGAAAATCGGGACGTATACGCCTGGAACCTGGCAGGATGTGACCATCATATGGGATACCAACAGCACTGATTATACAGTATGGGTAAACGGGACGCAGTATGATTTGCAGCTGAAAAACGCATTGGCAAATTTCGGTTATCTAAGAATTTATGCCTGGGGCCCGGCTACGCTATCTGAAGACACGGCGGCCTATTTTGACAATATGAACATCTATACGGTAGCAAGGCGCCCAGATGTGGCAAGCGTTACGTTTGTTGACGGGGATGGCAGTGTGACAGATGACGCAAGCCAGGTTCCGTTCGGCCTGCAAAAAATCTGCCTGACATTTGCCGACAACATGAACGCGGAAACGGTAAATGCATCCAATATCACTTTGGAGGCCGCCGGACAAACGCCGGTAGCTACCACGGGGAGCTATGATGCGGCCTCCAAAACCTATACCATAACTTTGCTGGAAATGCCGGAGCGGCTCTCGGAATATACCATTGTTATCCATGAGGCGGTGGAAACCGCGGATAAACTGCCGCTGCTGGATGATCTGGCCATTGGGTATACCATGGCGGATGCACCGGTTTACGCTCAGGTGACGGGGTATCAGGCTGGCGGAAGGGCGGTTTCTTCTGCAAGCCAATTGAATCCTGGCGATACCTTGTTGGTAGATGCGCAGCTTATCAATCATTCCGGCGAAAGCCAGAATGCATTGCTGATTATTGCGATATGGAAAAACGGCGAACTGATTGGCGCGGGTTATCAGGAAGAAAGCCTGGCGGCGTCGGAAGAGCAGAAAGATACGCAGGCAGCGGTTACCATCCCTTCTGCGTATACCGCGGGCTGCTCGGTTACGACATTTGTTTGGGACAGCGTACAGGGGATGAACCCGCTGGCTGTGGCTGACAGGCTTTCTTAAATTTCACGAAAGGAATTGTTATCGTTATGAAAACAAAGAAAATCATCGCTTCCTTCTTGATTTGCACGCTGCTATTGGCAACAGGGATAGCCGGTTCTGCGGCGGAGATCCACGAAGCCGTTATTGACAGCGTTGCGGTGTCTGGTACCAATGTAACGGTAAACGGCACTGTACGGGCGGTTGACGGGGTTGTAAAATCCGGGCAGCAGGTCACCATGTATGTGCTGAAACCGGGTACCGACGTAGAGCAAATCTCACCGCAGGACTTTATCGGCAATTTAAGCAGCATTGGGGAAACCATGCTGACAACTACAACCGGCAGGGATGGCAGTTTTACATTTCAATTTACTCAGCCTTCCTCTGCGGCGTTTGGGCTTTTCCCAATTTACGTGGGAGGGACTTTTATCCAGACCCCCTGCAAATCGGAATTTTACTATGTCCAGCAATCTATTGAAACAGTCATTGTACAGGCGGTCAATGCCGCCGGTTCGGCAGAACAGATGGCTCAAGTGCTGGAAACCGCTATGACGGCGGGAGGCAGCACGGCAACCTATCAAGAGATTTTAACCCTGACGGATAACGTAGGATATGAAAAGCTGGCCGATAAAACCAAAGTGTTATCAGCGCTGGTAAACAAAAATTTCCAATCGGCCGATGCGATCCGAAAGGCGTTTAACGAAGCGGTTGCAGTGGAACGTGTCAATCAGGCGGCGAGTATTTCTGAAATACAAACGGTGATTGCAGAGCAGAACAGTTTGCTGAAGCTGGATTTGGGACAGAGTTTTGAGGCGGTAGCCGATAAGGATGCGGTTTACGGCGCTTTGTTTGGCCAGCCGTTTACAGCTGCGGCTGAGATTGCGCAGGCCTTTGATCAAGCGGTCGCCATGCAGCTGCAAGACGAACAGCCGATTGAGCATCCGGATATCCGCTTGACTGCCGGTTCTGGAAGCGGCGGCAAAATCATTCCCGTGGTTTTCAAGTTTGACGAGGCTTTTGCAATCAACGGCTTTTATTTTGACATTCAGTATGACAGTGAGAACCTGCAGGTGTCCGACGTTTCGGATGTTGTGATCAATCCCGCGTTTGACAAGGCGGATGGGAAGGACAGCCGGGTAGAAATTGACGGGGATGGGCATATTACGGCAAGCGTTAGTTCTGATACCGAACCAGAGATGTGCAGCGTTACGGAAATGCTGACAGCCAATGTGACCATTGCAAATCGCGCAGACGCGGGAAGGTATCCAGTTACCATTGATGGGTATTTTACAGTTTTTGACAGTGTCCTTGGCTTTTTGAGGAAAATTTATGTGACAGAATCCGCCAATATCACGGTTTCTGCTTCCCATTCGGTGAGCGGCGGCGGCACCGGCGGCGGTGGCGGCGCCGGCGGGAACCTGGTACCGTCTAACCCTGTAACACCCGATGTGGATACCGAACCAGAACCGGACGAAAATTTGCCTGTGGTGTTTGCAGATGAACAGTCTATCCCATCCTGGGCGAAGGCCATGGTCGGGCAATTGGCGCAGAAGCAGATTATCAACGGCATTGCAAACGAAAACGGCCAGTTGGAATTCCGGCCGGATGACCCGGTGACCCGCGCCCAGTTTGTGAAGATGCTGGTTTTGGCCTTTGACCTGGGAGAATCTGCGGATACTGCCGTATCGTTTGACGATGTGACGGAAGCAGATTGGTATTACCCGTATATCGCCGGCGCAGTCAATGCAGGGATTATAGAAGGCATGGGGGATCACTTATTTGGCGCGGACATGAATATTTCCCGGCAAGATATGGCTGTGATGCTCGGCCGGGTTATGGATGCCAAAGATATCCAGTTGGACCCTGTCATTACGCCAATGGTCTTTGGGGATGAAGCTGAAATTGCATCCTATGCGCGGGAGAGCATCAAAGAATTACAATCTGCTAGGATCCTGGAAGGGTCAGAGGGGAACTTTTATCCAAACCGGAGCGCTACGCGGGCTGAATCGGCGAAGGTAATTTATGAGCTGATGGTGAGAAGTAAATAAATGGAGGGACCAAAATGATAATACGCCGTAAGATAATAGCATTGGTGGTTGTCCTGGCAGTTTTGTTTGTGCCCATTGCCTTTGCTGACAATACGCAGGTTACCCCAACGGAAGAAGAGGCGGTAAACCATTTGGCTGCATTGGGGATTATGACGGGCGATGAAGCGGGTTTGCGCCCCGAAAGCAATGTAACGAGGGCGGAGTTTGCAGCTATCGTTGCCAGGGCGATGGGGTTGAAAGATGGAATGCCGCAGGCGGATAACCTGCCGTTTGACGATATTTCCGATTCTTGGGCTGTGAATGAAATTTGCCTGGTTACGGAATTGCAGTATATGGACGGTGTGGGCGGGGGGTATTTTGACCCGCAGGGCAATGTGACATGCGAACAGGCTGTAAAAGTCATTGTCTCGATATTGGGATATGAGCCGCTTGCGCTGGAACTGGGCGGCTATCCAACAGGATATCTGGCTGTGGCGAATCAAAATGTACTTTTGAGAAATGTACAGACAGAAAGCAGTGCGGAGATGACACGCGGCAGTCTGGCTGTGCTGATAGAAAATGCGCTGGAAACGCCTATGCTTGTCCCGGTTTATAAGCAAAACGGGGAAGTGAACTACATAAAATCTGGTTCCGGGGGCACGGCAGAGCAGACGATTTTAGGGGATATGCTGCAACTGCAAAAAATTTATGCGCGGATCACAGAAGTGTTTGAAAACTCTGGGATGATTTCTGCCAGTTCTGACGACATCCCCGGCGGAGAAAAGGATTACCCGGTGGCGGACGGGGTTGATTTCCTGGATATGGCGGATTTATATGCCTATCTGTACATAGACCGGGATGGGACCGTGACGGCCATTGTGCCGGCCAGCGGCGAGAACCAGGTGCTGTATGATTACATCGGTGAGATCAACGGCGACAGTGAAAGCAAGGGGATGTATTATCCAAATGTGGTAGAACAGGTAAAGCTTTTAAATTCCGGTGAGGTTTATGATATAAACCAGGATGCCGTCGCCATATATTATAACGGAGAACCTGCCGGCAATAAGGCCATCCCTTTTGTAGGCAATTTATGCAGGCTGGTTATCAGCGGCGATGAAGTTGTAAAGATGGAAATGTATGCATTGACAGAAGGCGGGATTTTAACACAGGTATCGGATGAGGCTATCAAATATGTCAAAGGCGGGGAATCGCTGCTTTTAAGAGAGGTTGAATTTGTAAAAGATTTTACCGTTGTGATAGATGGTGTGGTTTCAGATTATGACAGCTTGGAATTGGATATGGTTTTTGACTATTGGTACAACGAAGATATGGCAGAAATGGTCATAGCCGCGTCCAGCCAGTATCTTGAGGGCGTATTGGATGAATTGGGAACGGATTTTTTGCAAATTGAAGGAATTGAAAGCGATGTGGATACAGAACATCCGTTATACTATTCAATCGACGGAAGCAACACCTATGAGAGCGGGAGCGATGTCGCAAAGCTGTTAAAACAGCAAGTGATTGCTTACCGGGATGCCAGGGGACAGATCCGGTATATCAAATATTTAGGGGAAGAACCAATTGCCCCGTTTTACGGGATTGTTTTGGGGGCGTCATCGCTGGGCCCGCTGTTTGAAGAGGACGAGCTTAAAATATACAAGATATCCGGTTCCGGCGAAGAGAATGTTTATCAGGTGGATTTGCGCAATGATTCCCCGGTTACATTTGCCGAAGCTGCACAAAATGCATCGAAATATGATGGCTCTGGTATTTATCAATTTACGCTGAACAACGTTGGGGAAATTGTTTCCATTGACACAGTGCCGTTTATTGATATGAACGTCACCAGTTTTATGAACGAGAGCCCAGGCAGAATCCGGTTGCCCGGTACAAATAACAGCAGGTTTTTGGATAATGCATCCATTGTCGTTTTAGAAGAAAAAGACGGGAAATTCAGCCCTAGGATGCTGTCTTGGGATACCCATTTGAAAAATAGCAGCGCTACGGGCGTATCTGTAAAAATCAGCCAAGATCCTGACGATCCGACG
>CALGRC010000044.1 GCA_937959315.1 uncultured Clostridia bacterium
CCCCCCCCCCCCCCCCCCCCCCCCCCGATCCTCTACTGCCAGCCAATGGACTTTGCCAATAAGAGCGGCGGCGGCGCCTATATTGCTATTTTAGATAATGCGGTATTGTTGGATGCGCTGCGGACAGCAGGGATTTATGAAGAAAAAAGCATGGCGGTGGTAAACCGGGACGGGACGGTGGTGCTGCAAACTGAGCGGTTCCCATGGACAATTGCCCCAGCGCGTTTGCAGGGCGGCAGCGGAGAGTTTAAATCTGGCCGGGACGTTGTATTTTACCGTGCTTCCCAGCAGGCGGAACTGCAATATGTCTGCGTGTTCCATGGAAGCGGGCTTGCCGGCAATGTCTATCATGTTGCCAGCTTATTTGTTTTATTATTGGCGGCGGCGCTGGTTGTCAGTGCGCTGTTTGCTAGGTTTGGAATGCGGTGGCTGCAAAAGCCGGTATGGTCGGTATTTTATGAAAACCGGCAGCTTAGTGAAAGCCTGAGCCGGCAAATGGAAAATGCCAGCAGGCAGCTCTTGGTCAATTCGCTGCTGAATGTCCAGACAGGGGAACAGTGGATGGAAGATGCCAAGGCACGGTATGGGCTGGGAGTGGCCGGCAGCCATTTGCTGGTAGCTGCCGTTGGGATTCCCGGTTATGAAAAGGCGGATGCCGCCGACTTGGAAGGACCAGACGAAGGCATGTGGGATGGGGTATGTGCGCAGCTTGCGCATGTATGGCAGCAAGCGGGCCTCTCCTGGCGGCATTTGCAAATGCCGGATTGCCTGGTTTTTGTGTTGGGATATGGCGATGAATTGGATATTGAAATGGTTTTGCAAAACGGGCTGGAAGCCTGCCGGTCGCAGTTGGATTTGGATGTCAGCATTGGTGCAGGCGATGAAGTGCAGGATCCAGAGTCTATCTGGCGGTCATATGACGGCGCCGCGCCGGCATTGCGGTATGGCCTGATGCAGCGGCCGGGCGAACTCGTCTGGTACCGTGATATCAAGGCGTATGAGAATGATAAGGTATACTATACCAAAGAAAAAGAGGCATCGCTGGTGCGCAATATCAAAACCGGTGCGAAAAAACAAGTAGAAGACCTGTTGGACGAACTGTACCAGGTGAACTTTTACGACCGGCGTTTGATGCAAAGTTCGCTCAAACGGCTCATAGCCAGTATGGCATTGACTGTTTATCAGGTGGTGGATGATGTATATGCCGGCGACCGGAAGAATTTTGAAAAATATGGGCGCGTGTGTCAAAATCTTTTGCAAAATGCGAATGTGGACGATGGGTTTGAGATTTTGCGGCAGGCTTGCCTGTCGCTGTGCAATGATGTGGCAAAGCAGGATGGGAAAACGCAGTTTAAGCAAAAAATCACCCGTTTTATTGAAGAACATTACATGGACAGCAATTTGTCTTTGGACATGCTGGCAGATTTTATGGGGGTCAATTATTATTATTTGAGCCGGCTTTTTAAAGAGACGATGGGTAGTAATTTCGCAAGCTATTTGACGGCGGTACGGATGGAAAAGGCAAAAGAACTGCTCAATGCCAAATCGGCAACTGTGAAACAGGTGGCGCAGCAGGTAGGGTTTGCCGACAGCAATTCATTTATCCGTGCGTATAAAAAATTTTTCCAAACAACGCCGGGGCATCAAAACCGGCAGAAATAGCGGCCATGTCAAAAAAAGCGTATTCCGCAATTGGGCGGGATACGCTTTTTTTGCGGAAATGATAAATCGGGAATGGTTGTAAAAACATGCCGATAGACAAAAGAAAATTTGGAATGCTACACTGGAGGCAGCGTTACAGTTTGAAAGAAAAAGGAGGAGTTGTGGTATGAAAACATGGAAACGGGCAATTTGTGCCGCGGCAGTTGTAGCATTGGCCGTCGGCGCCGCAGGCTGCGGGGAACAGCAAACAGGCGGCAGTGATACCGCCAAGGGGGAAATGCCGAAGGAATTGAGCATTTATGCAAATTTAGGTGACCATGCCAGGCGGGCGGGCGCCTCTGACAACAATGACTTGCTGGCCTTCCAGCTCATGGAGGAGCTGACAGGCTGCCATGTGACATGGACGCACCCAAGCGGCGGGTCAGGTACAGAAAAATTCAACCTGCTGATCGCATCGGGAAACCTGCCGGATGTGATTGTATACAACTGGCAGGTGGTGCCCGGCGGTGCAAAAATGTATGCCGACGACGAGATGATTGTGCCGCTGCAGGATATGATGGAAACCTATATGCCCAATTTGACGGCGTTTAACCAGGAACGGCCGGAAATCAAAAAAATGTATACCGATGACAACGGAAGCATTTATTATATCCCATTTATCCGCAAGGATAAAGAACTTCAGGTATTTTTGGGCCCACAAATCCGGCAGGATTGGCTGGATAAGCTGGGGCTGGAAGTACCTACCACAACCGACGAGCTGTACAATGTATTGAAAGCCTTTAAAACAGGCGATCCCAACGGCAACGGGCAGGCGGATGAAATTCCAATGACCGGTTCCACCTTTGAAAGCACAGCTTATGGCATCGGCTGCCTGCTGTGGCCGTTCGGCACCCATTATGATTTTTACGTAGACGGCGGGCAGGTTAAATACGGCGTACTGGAGGACCGGTTTGAAGAGGGGATCCGTTATATTGCGCAGCTTTACAGCGAAGGGCTGATTGATATTGACTTTTTGATCAATGACCGCAGCAAAATGGATGCCAAAATGATGAACGACCAGGCGGGGTTTGTTTATTCGTTCCAGCCAACGCTGTACGCGACCAATATGGATGACGGCGTACGCAAGGTAACCGGCATCCCGCATTTGCGCGGGCCGTATGGGGACAACAACTGCTACCAGCCTGACTATGGCAATTCGGTAACCACCGTTTCGGCGGCGATTACAACTGCCAATGGGAACCCGGAGGGGACGCTCAAATGGCTGGATGCCTTCTTTGGCGAACCGGGGCTGGAATATATGAATTTTGGCAGGGAAGGGGAGACCTTTGAATGGGTGGACGGGTACCCGAAACTGACAGATTATATTTTGAACAATCCGGACGGCAAAGATAAAGTATCCATGTGCGCGTTAAACCTTGGCGCTTATGAATCGCAGTTCCCAACGCTCCAGGATTGGCGGTATTATGAGCAGACGCTGAGCGACTGGGGCCGCGAGGCCATTACCACCTGGGCCTCGGATGTAGATGCTTCCGGCGTTTTGCCGCCGCTGAGCTTTACCGAGGAAGAAACCGAAGAAAATACACAGATTATGTCGCAGATTGACACGTATGTGCTGGAAGCGATCAATAAAATCATTGTTGGATCAGAACCGGTCGAATCGTTAGAAAAAGTCCGCAGTGACATAAAGAATATGGGCATTGACCGGGTGCTGGAAATTCATAACAACGCTTACCAGCGGTATAACAGCCGGTAAGAAGAAAGAAGGAGTGGATATTTATGAGCACAGGCAGGGGCCTGGCGCCTGCGGCGGCCGATTTGCGCAGGCAGCGGTCTGGTACGCTGCTCAAATATAAGCATATTTACTTAATCCTGCTGCCGACATTGCTGTTTTATCTGTTGTTCCACTATGGCCCCATGTTTGGCGCGGTCATTGCGTTTCAAAAATTTTCAATTACTAAGGGGATTTTTGGCAGCCGGTGGGTTGGGTTGGATAATTTTGTGGATTTTTTGTCCAATTACAAATTTTGGCAGCTTTTGCGCAATACACTGAGCATTAATTTATTGGGACTGGTCTTTGGGTTCCCGGCCCCCATTATTTTGGCGCTGCTGCTCAATGAGGTACGGGCCCAGCGGTTCAAAAAAGCGGTACAGACCATTACCTATATGCCGCACTTTATTTCGGTGGTGGTGGTATCCAGCATGATTTTGACCTTTGTATCCAGCGATGGCTTAGTCAACACCATCCGTGCATTTTTTGGCGGGGATCCAATATCCTTTATGACACAGCCGCAGTATTTTTATGCCATTTATATCATATCCGATATTTGGCAGGGGGTTGGCTGGGGCAGCATCATTTATATTGCTGCGCTGGCTTCGGTGGATATACAGCTTTATGAAGCGGCCACCATTGACGGCGCCGGGCGCTGGAAGCAAATGCTGCATGTAACGCTGCCGGGCATTGCCCCAACGATTATGATTTTGCTCATCATGCGTATTGGGCAGATGCTCACCATTGGCTATGAAAAGATAATGCTGCTGTACAACCCTTCTATTTATGAAACCGCGGATGTCATTTCAACCTATGTGTACCGGCGCGGATTATTGGATGGGGATTACAGCTACAGTGCGGCGGTGGGGCTGTTCAATTCGGTTATCAATTTTACATTGCTGCTGTCGGCTAATTTTGTAAGCAAAAGGGCCACGGGCAGCAGCCTGTGGTAAGGAGGAGTGGAATGCCATGGCGCTGCGATATAGAAAAGGCGTTGGGGAAATCGTGTTTGACGTGTTGAATTATACATTTTTAGCCCTATTGATAGTGGTGATGCTGTACCCTTGCTATTATGTCGTGGTGGCTTCTATGAGCGACCCGGTAAAGATTTATGACAGCGGCGGCCTGCTGTTTTATCCCAAGGGGTTTGCCCTGCACAGCTATGCAGAGGTCATCAAAAGCGGCCAAATTTGGATGGGTTACCGCAATACCATTTTTTATGTACTGGCAGGCGGTTTTTTAAGTGTGCTGCTGACGCTTACTGCCGCCTTTGGCCTTACCAGGCGGGGGCTGCCGGGGAAAAATGTCATGCTGTTTTTTATTATGTTTACCATGTACTTTTCCGGCGGCCTCATCCCTACTTACTTGGTGGTTAAGGGGCTGGACATTACCGATTCGCCGCTGGCCATGATTTTGCCCGGCGCGGTCAGTACGTATAATCTGTTTATTACGATTAGCTATTTCCGCGGGATGCCTTATGAATTAGAGGAAGCCGCCAAAATTGACGGCGCCAGCGATTATACCATTATGTTCCGTATTATGTTCCCGCTGGCGACGCCGATTATCGCGGTCATTGCGCTGTATTATATGGTCGGCATCTGGAACAATTATTTTACGGCGTTGATTTATTTGAACGACCGCAGTTTATTCCCGCTCCAACTGATATTGCGGGAGATCCTGATTCAAAATGATACCGCGTCAATTTCAGCTACCCAATCGGATGCTGCCCAGGCCTATGCAGAGAATATCAAGTATGCGACTATTGTAGTATCCACTATCCCGGTGATGTGCGTTTATCCGTTTTTACAGCGTTATTTTGTCAAAGGAGTGATGATTGGCGCCATTAAAGAATAGGAGGGGAAAGCATGTCTGCGGTGCCACAGTTTTGGAAAACGTCGCTGGAAGATGTTCGGGCTTGTGTAGAGGATGTAAAGAAAGGGACAGTGAAAATGCTGTGCCGGTCGCCGGGCGGCAGGGAAGTCTATTTGGTTTCATATGGCAAGGATAATGATTTGCACCGCACCGCCAACCGTTCTAGCGCACTCGGGGCGGCAGATGAATCTTGCTATGCCAACCGTTCTAGCGCCGGCTACCGGCCAACCTTGTTGATTGTCGGTTGTATCCACGGCGGAGAATTTGAAGGGACAGCAGCAATTCTCAATTTGATTTCTCTCTTGGAAACAGGAAGGGATTTGGCCGGAGCGCAGCAACCGGAGCTTTCTGCTCTTGCTGAGCAGGTCAACTGGAGGCTCATACCTATTGCCACACCGGATGGCCGGTCACATGTGCCGTTTGACAGCCTAGTGGGGATGACTTTTGAACAGCTGCGGTATTATAACCAGGGTACCTGGCTGGACGGTTCGCTGTGCGGCTGGCCTGACTGCAAAAAAATTCACCCGGTTAAAGGGCATGTGCAGTATCTTGGTGGCTATTTCAATGATAATGGTGTCAATTTGATGCATGACGACTTTTTTGGCAATATGGCAGCAGAAACCAATGCGTTGCTACGCGTGACTGAAGAATGTGCGCCTGATTTTGCCGTTTTGCTGCACGGCGGGGCCGATACGGTAAGCTGCATGCTGAGACCGGCGTATGCGCCTTCTTCTATCAAACGGGAAGTAGGCGCGGTAGAAGAGCGGATGCTGGATTGTTGTGAAAAGGCGGGGCTGCCGTACCGCCGTGAACCGGATGACTGCGGCGAAGAGGGAACCCCGCCGGCATCCTTTAACCTGATTTCTGCCATGTACCAGCTTTGCGGCGCGCCGTGCGTGACCTATGAATCCAATCAAGGGCTGGGCTTTGGCGAGGTACGGCTGACGCATGAACAAATTTACCGGCAGCATATGCTGCTGTTTGCCTGCCTTTGCAGGCATGTGCTGCAAAAATATAAAATGCTTGGAGGCGATGCAGATTGAACAGGAATAGAAAACGCCGGCGGCAAGGTTTGGTATCTATGGTACTTATCCTATGTATGCTGTGTGGCGCCATCGGCGTACAGGCTGCATGGGACGGTTACCAGGAAGAAAGCGGGGAAGCGGGCGGCGAAACGGTGACCGTGGTCGATATGAACAACATTGGAAATATCACAACAACGGTTGCCGCACCTTCTACCAAAATCCGCGGCAATTCCCTCTACAGCGCGCGCTGGACCAACCATACCAGCAACGGGTCGCTGACCTTTGCCACAGTCCCGCGGGACTGGTCGCGGTATGAATCGGTCGATTTTACCATCTATTCTGCTGCGGCGACCGGGGCGAAGGTTACCATTGTGCTGTATTGCGACTATGTGCCGTCGCCTGGTACGTCGACTTCTTACTGGCAATACCCGTTTTATATCGATTGGACTGGCTGGAAGACTTTTTCCTTGAATTTTACCGAGGATTTTACCGTGTACAATCAGGCAAATCTGGCAAAAGTCACCCGGCTGATGTTTTCTGGGAATGGCTGGGGCGCTACGCCAGATGCCAAATCGGATTTGTATTTTGATTCTATCGTTGCCCATGTGTCGGATGCAGATACCGAGGATGGTGCGGGCGCGACCAGCGGCAGGGTGTACACTTCGGCCGAAAAAAAGGCGTTTGCTGACGCCATGGCCGACAGTGCGGCGCTGTATACTTTTTCGCCTAATGTATTCAGCGGCGGGGAGACCAAATTGATGGATGCCGAAAACAGCATGGCGATGACGACGACCCTCAACGGGGCGGTCATGGCGCCGGCCGCATTGTTTACCAATAAGCTGGGAGGCACACTGGAACCGGA
>CALGRC010000045.1 GCA_937959315.1 uncultured Clostridia bacterium
AATTACCGCAAGCGGATTGCTGAGGCGGAAATTGGCGGGGCAGAGGAAGAGGCCAAACGGATTGTCGGCGATGCGGCAAAGGCAGCAGAAAGCAAGAAAAAAGAAGCGCTTTTGGAAGCGAAGGATGAGATCCATAAAAGCCGTGTAGAGTTTGACAAGGAAATCAAAGAACGCCGGAATGAAATCAGCCGGCAGGAACGCAGAATCCAGCAAAAAGAAGAGAGTATGGACCGCAAAACGGAACAACTGGAAAAGAAGGATGAAAAGCTTAATCAGAAGCTGAAAGAAGTAGATGCCCTGAAAGAAGAAACAGCAGAAATCAAGCAAGAGCAAGTACGGGCGCTGGAAAAAATCTCGGGATTGTCGGTAGAGGACGCAAAGGAATTTTTGCTCAAAAATATCCAATCAGAAATTAAGCATGAAGCGGCCATGATGGTAGAAGAAATTGAAAACCAGGCCAAGGATGAGGCGGACCGCAGAGCAAGGAATATTATTAGCGCCGCCATTCAAAAATGTGCTGCCGACCATGTGGCGGAAGCGACCGTTTCAGTAGTATCGTTGCCAAATGATGAGATGAAAGGCCGTATCATCGGACGCGAGGGGCGTAATATCCGCACTTTGGAAACGCTGACTGGCATTGATTTGATCATTGATGATACACCGGAAGCAGTGGTATTGTCAGGGTTTGACCCCATCCGCCGTGAAGTGGCACGGATTGCGCTGGAAAAGCTGATTGTGGATGGCCGTATCCATCCGGCCCGTATTGAGGAAACGGTGGAAAAAGCGCGCAAAGAAGTGGACAACATCATCAAGCAGGAAGGGGAACACGCTACATTTGAAACTGGCGTCCACGGCTTGCACCCGGAACTTATCAAGTTGCTGGGTAAATTGAAATACCGTACCAGCTATGGGCAAAACGTGTTAAAGCATTCCATTGAAGTGTCCCATTTGGCCGGCATTATGGCAGGCGAACTGGGCGTTGATATCAAGATTGCTAAGCGCGCGGGGCTCTTGCATGATATTGGGAAAGCGGTTGACCATGAAATTGAAGGTTCCCATGTGGATATTGGTGTCGATATTGCTAAAAAATATCATGAGTCTCAGGAAGTGATTCATGCAATTGCTGCGCATCATGGTGATATTGAACCCAGTACGGTTGCAGCGTGTATTGTACAGGCTGCTGATGCCATCAGTGCGGCGCGGCCGGGTGCAAGGCGCGAAAACCTGGAAAATTACATCAAGCGGTTGGAAAAGCTGGAAGAAATTGCAAATTCCTTTGACGGTGTGGATAAATCGTTTGCCATTCAGGCAGGCCGTGAAATCCGCATTATGGTAAAACCAGAAAGCGTAAAAGAAGAAGATACCATCCTGCTTGCAAGGGATATTGTTAAACGGATTGAAAATGAGATGGAGTACCCAGGACAGATTAAGGTGAATGTCATTCGGGAAACCCGCTCGGTTGACTACGCGAAATAAAACACATACAGTCTGTGCAAATTTGCAGACATGCACATTGCGAAGAACATAAAAAGAGTGGAGTTATCCACTCTTTTTGCATATTTTTCATCTGGTAAATTGGATTGTACAGAAAGGCGGCATACTTTTGAATATTTTGGCAATTGGTGATGTTGTAGGGGACTGCGGCGTGGAATTTGTCCGGCTGCGGCTGCCAGAAATACGGCGGGAGTACGATATAGATTTTTGTATCGCAAACGGGGAAAACGCTGCGAATGGGAATGGGATTACATCCTATGCTTATCATACGTTGTGCGACAGCGGTGTAGACGTCATCACCTTGGGAAATCATACTTTTGGGAAACGGGATGTTTTTTCCTTGCTGCAGCGTGAAGATAATATGCTTCGCCCTATTAATTACCCGGAAGGTACGGTGGGACGTGGGAGTATGGTGCTGCATTGCTGTGGAAAGTCTATTGGGATTATCAATGCGTTGGGCAGGGTAAATTTGCTCAACATTGACTGCCCTTTCCGGGCGGTAGAACAGGAACTCAGCCGTTTATCCAAATCCTGCGATATCACCATGGTAGACTTCCATGCGGAGGCTACCAGTGAAAAGCTGGCAATGGGATATTTTCTTGACGGACGTGCTACTTGTGTATTTGGTACGCATATCCATGTGCAAACTGCCGATGCAGGCTTGCTCCCGCGTGGGACAGGATATATCACAGATGTTGGGATGACAGGGGCGGTATGTTCAATTTTAGGGGTTAAAAAAGATATTATTATTGACCGCTTTTTGACGCAGATGCCGCAGCGGTTTGAAAATGCAGAAGGGAAAGCAAAGCTGTGCGGCGCTCTCTTTCAAATTGATGACAGCGCCAACTGTTGCGTACAGGTACGGGCGGTGTGCATACAATAGAAAATCAATTGGATGGACAGGAGCTAAACAGAGATGAAACACAAACGGGTGTTGGCAGTTTTGCTGTGCATATTGTTATTGGCGGGATGCGGCCGGCAAAACGGGATAAGCGGGACAGAAGTACAGCAGGAAGAGGATTTGACACCGCAGCAAGGCGGGACGCTTAATTTGTATGCGTATGCGCCAGATACGCTCAATCCATTGATAACCGATTATCAATGCAATGTGGAAATGCTTGGGCTCGTTTATGAGGGGCTTTTTTGTGTGGAACAAGACTTTTCAGCTACGCCTGTATTGGCGGCGGGGTATGAAGCCAGTGATGGGAACCGGCGGTATACGGTTTATTTAAAGGATGGGGTACAATTCCATGACGGCAGTGTTTTCGGTGCGGCAGATGTGGTGGCAACCATCGATAATATTTTTGCATATCACTCTTCTTTTGTCGGGAACCTGGACAATATTGCGCGCTATTATGCCTCTGGCAATGCTGTTATCTTTGAATTAGAACGGCCGCAGGCAAATTTTATTTGCCTGTTGGATTTCCCCATTTTGCCGCGCAGTATACCCAGCGGCGGCTATGCAAGAGAAAGCGGTTCGTTTGTGCCAATTGGAACCGGGAAATACAAATATGACCATGAGACGGAATACAAAAGCCTGGTATTGGTCCGAAATCCAGATTGGCATGGAGGGGAGGCTGGCTATATCGACACCATCCAGGTATCGTATATCAAAAATGAAGAGACGGGTGTTTATTCTTTTGATGCAGGGGAATTGGATTTGCTGACCACAAGTATTTACACTTGGGGGGATTATTCCTTGACCCGGACAGTGCGCACATTGGAAAGCGCTAATAATTTATATTCTTTT
Organism: uncultured Clostridia bacterium; assembly: GCA_937959315.1. Classification (GTDB taxonomy): domain Bacteria; phylum Bacillota; class Clostridia; order UMGS1810; family UMGS1810; genus CALGRC01. The sequence goes on from CALGRC010000045.1 coordinate 3,245, forward strand.
ATCGGGATAAACCACCGTAATTTTATTTTAGCCGATGCGGCGGTGCGCAAAGCATTGGAACTGGCGGTGGATAAGACGCGCCTGGCTGGCGACATTATGTATTCCCACGCTGTTCCGGCAAATGCGCCCGTCAATCCCAATGCATATTATTTTGACGCACAAAGCCAGACGCCAAAATTTGATATAGAGTCGGCAAAAACAGCGCTCTCGGCTGCTGGCTGGCTGGACTTGAACGGCGACGGCATTTTGGAAAAAGTATTTGAAGGTACAGAACAGGCATTGTCCTTTGAATTGCTGTATAATGAAGAAAACACATTGCGGCAGACAGTGGCGGAATTTTTAAAAAGGTCTTTTTTGGATATTGGCGTCGAACTCCGGTTGACTGCAGTAGATTTTGCAACCTATCAGGCGCGTATCCAATCGGGAGGATATGACTTGTTTTTGGGACAAATTGATATTCTGAATGATGGTGCGCTGGATTTTTTGCTGCGGTCGGATGGCGCGCAGAATACATTTGGATTTTCAGCGTCAGATAGTGCGTTGGATGCAGTAGCGGCGGCAGGCTCGCAGGAGGAGATTACAGCGGCATACCAGCAATTGCAGGCAGTACTGGCCGAACAAACGCCAATCATTGGGCTTTTTTATGGGACGTCGGCAGTATTGCAGGGAATACGTGTGAAAGGGACGCTTCATACATCGCGCACCGGGCCGTTTACTGGAATTGACCAGTTATTTATCAAGTACAAGGAGTAGAAGCAGGATGAAAACACAATTTTTAATGGGAAACCATGCGATTGCACTGGGGGCTATCCGGGCTGGCGTCAATTTGGTATCTGGTTATCCGGGTACACCGTCCAGCGAAATTTTAGAAACGGTTGCCAAGCACAACCCAGGCGATATTTACGTGGAATGGTCGGTTAACGAAAAATCGGCAATGGAAGTTGCCGCCGGTGCGGCTTATGCAGGCGCACGGGTGATGGTGACGATGAAACAGGTTGGCTTAAATGTCGCGTCTGACCCGTTGATGAGCCTTTCTTATATTGGGATCAAACGCGGTATGGTCATTGTTGCGGCAGATGACCCCGGCCCTATATCTTCGCAGACAGAACAGGATACCCGGCATTTTGCACAGTTTGCAAAGCTGCCGGTATTTGACCCAAGCTCGCCGGAAGAAGCATATGAAATGATTGGGGATGCATTTGCCTATTCTGAAAAATATGGGCGTCCAGTTATCTTCCGCCCGACTACCCGGGTATGCCATGGCTGTGCCTCTGTTGCAGTGGATGATACCCGGGAGGCGCATGGCATAAATGGATTTGTTAAGGATTCCAGATGGGTGATTTTCCCGCGTTTGACGTATCAAAACCATTTGGCATTGGAAAAACAGTTGACACAGATAGGACGTGATTTTTCCTCTTATAGTAAAAATACATTGTCTGGTTCAGGGAAAAGGGGGATTGCCTGCGGCGGTGTGAGCGCTGCGTATATACAGGAAGTGCTGGGAGATACCGCTGAGGAAGTGAAAATATTAAAAGTCGCCACACCCAACCCATTCCCAGAGGATTTGGCATTGCGGTTTTTGGATGGGCTGGACGAAGTATTGGTAGTAGAAGAGCTTGACCCGGTAATTGAAAAAGAACTTATCTTTTTGTGCGGCAAACATGGCTTACATGTGTCAGTACATGGCAAACTGGACGGCAGTATGCCAAATGCCGGCGAATATAGCATAGATATTGTAAAAAAGCCGTTATCAAAGTTTTTGGGATGGACAGCCGGGGAACCAAAGGATTTAACATTGCCCCCACTGCCTGTACGGCCGCCGGTACTGTGTGCCGGATGCCCGCACCGTGCTTCTTTTTATGCGGTCAAGCAGGCCATGAAGGGAAAAAAAGCGGTCTTTTGCGGGGATATTGGCTGTTATACGCTCGGCAATGCCGCACCCCTTGATATGGTGGACACCTGCCTTTGCATGGGCGCCGGTATTACAGTGGCACAAGGCCTGCAACGGGCAGAACCGGATGCAGTGCAGTTTGCCTTTATTGGGGATTCAACTTTTTTCCATACAGGGATTCAAGGGGTTATCAATGCTGCATACAATCAAACCAAAATTGTACTCATTGTACTTGACAATGCGACGACTGCCATGACGGGGCATCAGCCGCATCCGGGTACCGGGCGCACGATGATGGGGGATATTAGCACTGCCCTTTCTATCCCGGATATTTTAAAGGCTTGTGGAGTACGGCAGGTAGAAACAGCAGACCCCTTGGATTTGGAAGCCGCTAAGGCGGCAGTGGTGCGGGCTGTTGCGGCAGAAGGGATTGCGGCAGTGATTTTTAAATCCCCCTGTATTGCAGTTGCAAAGCCAGCCCTTCGGTATACGGTAGATACACAGGTTTGTACTGGTTGTAAACGGTGTATCCGTGAGTTGGGATGTCCCGCTGTGATATGGCGGGATGGGAAGGCACATATCGACGCCGGTTTGTGTTATGGGTGCACCGTATGCGCACAGGTTTGCCCGTTTGGGGCCATCAAAAAGGGGGAAGCGGAATGATAAACCTTATCCTTGCAGGCGTTGGCGGCCAGGGGACGATCTTGGCGTCAAAAATTCTTGCACAAGCGGCAATATTATGCGGCCTGCCTGTAAAAAGCGCGGAAACCATCGGCATGGCGCAGCGGGGAGGCTGTGTGGTCAGCCATATACGGATAGGCAGCGGCGCATCATCTTCCATGGTTGGCATTGGGCAGGCAGATATTATGATTGGATTTGAACCGGCCGAGGCGGTGCGTAATTTAAAATTTTTAAAACCCGCTGGTACCGTGATAACCAGCAGCAGTGCTATACAGCCTGTGACGGCGTCGCTGTCCGGGCAGGGATACTGTCCGGAAGATATGCTGCAATATATGCGTGATTTGGGAATACGCCTGGTTGTACTGGATGGAGAAGATATCTGCCGCTCATGCGGTTCTTCCAAAGTATTAAACGTTGCATTGCTAGGGGCGGTGTCAAAAGTGCTGGATTTGCCCGGCGGAGCCCTTGAGGCAGCAGTGGCTGCCGTAGTGCCCGGACGGTTTATGCAAATCAATAAAAAAGCGTTTGCGGCAGGAGTGGCCGCATATGAGAGAGGAGAGACGAGATGAGAATGACAGAGCAGCAATTTGTCCTGATTCGGCAACAGGTGGAAAAGTTGTCGCGGGGCAGCGGGTTTTACGGTAAAAAATTTGCCGGGATTGACCCGCCAAAAACACCAGAGGAGTTTGAAAGGCTCCCGTTTACCACCAAAGATGATTTGCGTAACGCTTATCCTTTGGGGCTGATGGCGGTGCCGGATACCGAGATTGTCCGGATTCATTCGTCGTCTGGCACCACGGGTACGCCGGTCATCATTCCTTACACCAAAAAGGATGTCAGCGACTGGGCGGCATTGTTCAAACGCTGCTATGAGACGGCTGGGCTGACCAACAAAGACCGTGTACAGATAACACCCGGCTATGGACTGTGGACGGCTGGGATTGGGTTCCAGGCTGGCGCGGAATTGCTGGGGGCAATGGTGATCCCTATGGGACCGGGAAACACCGATAAGCAGCTGCGTATGATGATGGATTTAAAAAGTACAGTGCTGACGGCTACATCGTCCTATGCATTGTTATTAGCGGAAGAAATAGCCAAACGGGGCATCCGCGATCAGATTTATCTGAAAAAAGCGCTGATTGGCTCGGAGCGCTGGGGCGAAAAAATGCGCAGGCGGATTGCCGCTGAGTTGGGTGTGCAGCTATATGATATTTATGGATTAACGGAAATTTATGGGCCGGGTATTGCCATTAGCTGCGATGAGGAATGCGGTATGCATTATTGGGATGATTATTTGTATTTTGAGATTATCGACCCAAAAACAGGAAAAGAAGTGCCGGACGGCGAAATTGGCGAACTGGTAATCACTACGCTATATAAAGAGGGCGCGCCGCTTATCCGTTACCGGACGCACGACCTGACTCGGTTTTTGCCGGGTGATTGCGCATGCGGCTGCAAATATCCGCGTATTGATACATTGGTTGGCCGGACTGATGATATGGTAAAGGTGAAAGGGGTCAATATTTTCCCGGGACAGATTGATGAGCTTTTGCGGGATGTTGACGGCGTAAGCAGCGAATACCAGGTCATGATTGACCATTTGAACGGCAAGGATATCATGTCCCTTTTTGTGGAATCGGCGCAAAAGACTGGCCTTGCAGAATTGGAACGGGAAATCATGTTTCATTTTAAGTCTAAAATAGGGATTACCATTATCCCGCATGTAGTAGGTATTGGTGATTTGCCGAGAAGCGAAAAAAAGTCGACCAGGATTTTTGATAACCGGTACTAAAAACATATAGTAATCAAAACCGCCTGTACAAAATTGTACAGGCGGTTTTTGCGTTATTCGTATAGTTTTTTACTTTGATAGGTAACAGAGTCGCCGTCTACCGGTACTTCAAAATACCCAGCTTCACGCACGGCATTGCCAACTTCGCCGAACCCTGCCACACCGTTTGTGGTAAAATACCGGATACCGTCTATTGCCTTGATATCAATACTGCCGTCAGAAAAAATATAAACCTTTTGCCCGTCATCCAAAAACTTTGTTTGCAGGATATCGTAGAACAAATCTTCCTCATAGCTGTTCTGGAAAGCGTTGGCTTGTGGCATAAACAGGAAAATATTTTTATTTTCTATGGTATCTGCAATTTCTACCAGCCGGGCCCACTGGCTGCGGTCTGTCTCCATTACTGAACCCGCTGAATTATCCAGGGTCATAAAGGTGCTGCCTTTGTAGTCAAAAACAGTAAAGCCGGAAGTTTTGACGGTCTGGATACCGATGCCGTCTGGGATTTCCGCACCGTTCCCGACAAAAAAGGCAATTTCGCCGGTGGATTGTAGTACGGTTTTTAATTTTTCCACCAATAGGTTTTCAGCCAAGGTATGATTTTGCTTGGTCCGCCCAAAAACGACAAATTTGAATGCCTGTTCACTCGGCTGTATTGCGGTATTGGCTGGGTCGTCTTTGCGCACATCCTGCGGCAAATCGGCAGGGATAAATGCTTCGCCGCTGCCGCCGTCAAAAGTGAGGTCGTCAAAATATAAGACCCCGGTATTTTTGATGGAATCATCGGTCTGCACCAGATACAATTTGGTGAGTGTCAGCGGTTTAACATCGGTGTCGGGCAATGGGATAGTTAGCTTCTTCCAGCCGTCCCAATTGACGCTGGGCGCAATGTCCATGCGGTAAACCGTGCCATTGGCATCGGTAAACATGGCTTTTAACGGATGCTGGATAGCACTGCTGCCATATACCCAAACGCTTGCGTTGGTTACGCTGCCAGATAGCTGTTTGCCGCCGTTTGCGAAATTGATGTTTGCAGATTTTGCTTCCTGCTCGTCTCGATTAAAATTGAAGGTCAATTTGCCTGAATAGGAACCGCTGTGTGCCTGCTCATTGCTGATGGAATAGGAGCCTTCCACATAGTCTGGATACGCCCAGTAGGTGCCGTTTTCTTCTTCAAAGTCATCGGTTTGGGAAACCGCCTGGTCAACATTGACAACGGCACTTGCGGTAACACCGTCAAATTCAAAGGTAATGGCCGTGCTGCCGCGCCCTTTGGCAATGACATTGTTGCCGGCAATTTCAATGATATCCGGATTGGTGACGTTGATATTGGTATCTTTTAAATTGATAGGGGCGTGGTAGCCATCATCAGTGTAGCCAATTAAATTCACATAGTAGGTATCGCCGCTGTTAAGTGCGATTTGCTGGCTGTCCAGTTCTAACCGGCTGGGGGATGGCAAAACATTGACTTCCTTTGTGCCATACTGATCGCCCAAAACAGCGGTGACAACCTGTTTGCCGGTTTCGCTTGGATAAAAAAGGTAGTCGGTTACAATGCCGTTATCATCCGATACGTTAAATTGTAACTGGCTGGGGTCATAGTCCACAATATTCATAGCTTTGTCCCGTCCGGTGACATGCAGCAGCATACCGGTGTTCAAAAAGACATTGTCGCTGTCAGTATCGATGTAAAAGCTGTCCAGCACACCGTCCGGCGCAGTGGAGACGATACCGACGCCGTTGGCGACAGCGCGGAGCGAACCGTCCGACGGGGAATTGACAACCTCTTGCCCGCCGTCTGCAAAGGACTTTGTCACCATGGTGGTCGAACCGCCGCCGTCTAAATTGGCGGCGTTGGCAATGCCGTATTCCAGCAGGATATCTGCCAGCTCGGATAGTGTGACACCCTTAGACAGCGCTTGCCTGCCGTCTACAGTGACCAAGTAGACTACGGTGCCGTCTGCATTGGTGCCAATTGCCGTCCTAGGCTGTGCACCGCTGATATTGTGGGTGATTTCTGTCTTTTGCCCGTTGAGCAGCAACAGGGAACCGGCGCCCATAGCAAACTTAATATTTTCAAAATTTGGCACATACCAGGTGTTCAAAGCAATGCTGTCGCCTTCGTGGAAATGTTCGATAATTTGCGGCGTATAGTCACTTAAAAAACTAACGACATACCCATTTTCAGGAATGGAAATAGGCCCGTCTTCATAATGAAAGCTTTGCACAATGTTGTTTTCCACTACCATTTCCACAATGCCGCCGCCCGAACCAACGGAGGTAGTTCCCCAAAACCGGTTGTAGATGACTGGGACAGATAAATCATCAAATTTATTGATGTGCTTGATGTCCACTGCCGTACCGTCGGCAGCAGTAATGGTGATGCCGCAGTCTAGGTAATCAAAGATAAAACCGCCGTCTTCCCGGCGTGCAACGGTGGACATTTGCCAGTCATCGGCAGCGGAAGACAGCAGGTTGCCGTCAACCATTTCAATCCCCAGGCTGCTGCCATGCCCGGACTGTCCGGATTTCCATGCAAAAAAATCGCCGTTGACAGCGGCAAAGGTATCGTGCTGCTGGGCAAGCGATTGGACAGTGCTGAGCTTATGTATGCTCTCGCCGTCCGTTAAAAGCTTTACATCCAGGCCGCCGTCCGACAAATCGGCCTGTACAATATTGATGGTCTGCCAGCCGTCGGTC
>CALGRC010000046.1 GCA_937959315.1 uncultured Clostridia bacterium
TTCCCTTGCCGCCGGCAAACGCTTCGCCATCTACAAAGCCCTCAAAATCAATCACAGCAAAGTCGCCCATTTTAACCGGACGATCTTCCACGGTAATCATGCGGCTGTTTTTTTCACGCGCTGCCTCAATTTCCTTATCCACATCTGCCTTAGCGGTTTTGTATTCGTTTTTTTCTACCTCAATGCCCTTGTATTCGCCCAACTTTACTTCCGGTTTAACCGTCACAGTTGCAGTAATTATCAAATCTTCGCCAGGGCCAATTTTTTCAATATCGATTTCCGGACGGTCAACCGGTTCAATCCCCGTATCTTTTACAGCAGCTTCGTAGGCATCTGGGCAAACAAAATTGACGGCATCTTCATAGAAAATCGCCTCGCCGTAATACTGCTCAATAATTTTACGCGGCGCATGGCCTTTGCGGAACCCCGGGATGTTAAAATGCTTGACATTTTTCTTATACGCCCGATCCATCCCCTGCGCAAACGTCTCCTTGTCAATTTCAATGGTAAGCTTGACTACATTTTTTTCAACGTTTTCCTGATTGGTTACTTTCATTTTCTTTTGTATCCCCCTGTTATTTTAAAATTTACAACGTCTTATGGTTGATCCACTAGCATTATATTATATCAAATGGCCAAGTAATTTGCCACTATTTTTTGAAAATTTTTTATATTTCTAACTTCATTGGGAAAAACCCCATAAAATCGGCCGAAACAAGGCGGTAAAGCACACCGTTATCCATCCCTTCAAAAGCATTTTTTGCACCGCCGCTATGCAAGTGCCCATATACACAGGCTTTTACTTGGTACTCTGCAAACAAATCCCGATACCGGCTGTTCACCGACCGGTATTTTGTTACCGGCGGATAATGCAGCACAACAACCGTTTTTTTTGCCCCATATTGCTGGGCACTGTCCAGCGATAGGCGCAAACGAATCAATTCCCGTTCATAAATTTTTTCATCCTCTTTTGTATACCCGTCATAGCTTGGGTCATTCCAGCCACGGCTGCCGCAAATGGCAACACCCTGGGAAAAATAGGAATTATTATGTAAAAAATCTATACTGGCAAAGCCATGCTGCTGCACAAACCGGCGCATTTTCGTAAGGCTTTCCCACCAATAATCATGGTTTCCTTTTAATAATATTTTCTTGCCTGGGAGGCGGTCAATCATTTGAAAATCTGCATAACAGTCGCCAAGGTATGTTGCCCAGGATATATCCCCACCCACTACTACGGTATCTTCCTTGCCAACCATTTCCGACCAATTCTGTTCAATGCGCGGCATATAATTAACCCAGATCCCGCCAAACACATCCATTGGTTTGTCAGCCCCCAGTGCCAAATGCAAATCGGAAATTGCAAAGATTGCCATAACGCCCTCCCCATCTATTTTCTTGTATTATACCCGATTCTTACAAACTTGTAAAGGTTTCCAGCAAAATAAAACAAATTTTTAACCAAATATCATTTAAAACTTATTGACAGGCTTTTATGTACGTGCTATAATAAATGTAATTTATGCGAGCGTGCTGGAA
>CALGRC010000047.1 GCA_937959315.1 uncultured Clostridia bacterium
AAAAGAACTGGCTTTTGAGGAGGTGATTTCTCCTTAACCTTTCTCTTTTTGTGTCTTTTTTATTGACTATTGTCCACTCGCCGCTTTTCATCGTTTGGTTGTGGCATTTTGTTTTCCTCCATCCATGCAACGGTTGCCATCAAGCCAACCTTTAGCGACCAGTATTTGATAGCCAGAAACAGTATGATAATGGTTTCTGCTATGATTATCGCAACATACATCCTCCTCACACGCTTTCTTTTTCACCAATCCTGTTTCTTTGTCTTTGTATATGGCTCATCGTCTGTACCAAAACTGCTATCAAAAATAAAATAATCACCAATATTTATCCCGTCATATATTTCTTTACTAACAAAGTAATTTTCTGTTTCAAACTCTTTCTTTTCATCGTTGTATTTTTTTATGTAAACAACATACCTATCTGGATAATCGATTACATATGGAATATTTATAATTGTCGTTGTTTTTCCGTTATATATGGATGTTGGCAAAATTACAGTTTCTGTGCGAGCCGGTCGAAACTCTTTCTTATAAACATCCCCCTCTGTTACTTTGTTTCCGCATCCTGCCAAAAACAATGCAATACAGCAAATAACCGCAACACAACATAATACAATCAGTATTTTTCTTGCATATGAAATTTCGGTTTCAATCAAACCGTTTATCTGTGTTAGTTTTGCACACACCTTTTCAAGCAACATAAAGTTTGTCGGCCTGTCACCTTTTTTGTATTGCAATAATCTTTTCACCCTCTCATCTCCCCCAGGAAATTTCAGAGCGGCTGCTCTAAACCATTATCCGTGCATATAATTCCTGCTTCGCTTGTTCCAATAGATATACCGCAGCATTTACAGAGTATCCTTTCCCAGAAATACATGAAATAATTTGTTCGATTGTTTTGTTCCCATCTTGCGCCTTTATCAAAACATCGTCAACATATGTATCAGCAACCAAAATCCCTCTCACCTCCTCCCGCGTTTATAGTGAATTAAAATCATTCATACGTTGCTTTTCAGCCAATCTCATGATATAATCCAACAAAAAGGATTGATTACATGATTTACTTTGACAAGGAAACAACGCAACTACTCAAATACATTTGCAAGCATGAAGGAGAATCCGAGAAAACCCTACGTCGAAAATTCGGCGATGGCGTTTCCAGTACGTTAATTTTGCTCGTCCAAGATCAATACATACTTGCAAAAGACGATGACGGCAAATGGCACGAACACGACAAACTGCCGTTTTATTCAAGCGACCTTTTCACATACTTCGCAACCCCAAAAGGGAACGAGCTTATAGAAACAAAAATTTTCAATTTCAGAAAGTGGTTCATCCCTTTAGCGATCTCTATTGTTTCCATAATGATAAGCGTCGCTTCTTTGGTATCGTCACAATTTGGCGAGCAAAAATATAAATGCAACTGCCATTATTGCAACCAATACAATGTCGCTGATAGCTATCCAGAATAAGAGATTGCTTTTCACACGTCTTGTGTGTGCGCTACACGCCACCAGCTGTTCCAGTGTGTATTGGACAAAATCTTGCAACGCTGCACAACCGCGTTTGTTTTTTTCATCTGGTTGTTTTTTCATCCTTCTCACCTCCCTAACAAGCTCTGTCTGTTTCCGTCTCGAATAATTCTTCAAACGAGCAAGAAAACAGTTTCATCAATTTCAGACATTCATTAGGCGTAAATCTGCCGGATTTCTTTTTTTGTTCATATGATTTACGACAAATGCCTAAAAAATCAGCAACTTGTTGATTTGTCATGCCGATTCTTGCTTGTTCCGCTTTAAGATTAGGATACAACAAAATCACCTCCAAAATTACCAAAATGCTTATCTTGATATTATATTATCATCGTTTTGGTAATTTGTCAAGCTATTTTTCTAAAAAAATTATCAAATTGGTAATAAAAGTGTTGACATTTTTAATATTCCGGATTATACTGTTAATCAAGGAGGTGAAAAAATTGGTTTCTTTTGGAGATAGATTGGTTGAGGCCAGAACAAAGCAAGGATTATCACAAAAAAGAATGGCGGAACTGCTTGAAATTACCCCAACAAGATTGAACTATTGGGAAAAGAACAAGAGAGAACCAGATGTAGAAATGATTAAGAAAATATCTGCTTTGTTGAAAACCGATCCAAACTATCTATTAGGAGTTGATGATAATTTCCGAATGAGAGAACTATTGACACCAAAAGAAAAAACGCTGATCAATTCTTACAGAAGTTTGTCTGATACCGGTAAACTATTTGTTGAATCAGCCATTAACCTCGAACTGGAACGACAAAAACAACAGGTAGAAACAGACACCCTAAAATCCCTCAGCATGAAGGAACTGTTAGAGGCAAACCGCCTAGAGGACGCGCCCAGATATGGGGTGGCTGCGGCGGCAACCGGAAACAATGAAAAATTCCTTGTATCCAGGGAAAATGAAATAGAAGCAAAAAAGATACTGGACGATATACACAACCAGAAATTGGATTAACCTGTCAAACACACAATAGCGTGCGGGCATCTCTGGAAATAAATATAAGGAGATGCTGTCATGCAAAAACTATGGAAAGCACTGTCATTTGCACGGGAACTCAACAAGCATATCACCTTTGCAAATGTAAGGAATAAATTGGAGGAGCACGGCTGGGATACCGTCATATACAACACCCCGCACGGCGATGCATATTTGGAGAAACTATCCAGATACCTGCCGCAATATGCGAAAACAACGCCGGGTTTTGCATTCCGCGGGAATATCAGCCAATGCATATGTATTGATGGGAATTTATCAGATGCAGACCGGCTGCGCGTCATCCTGCACGAGGCGGGGCACATCCTGCTCGGCCATCCGGTATTGACAGAGCAGACGCTGCATGTACCGAAAAATCCAGAACACGAAGCCGAAGCCAACCAGTTTGCACGGCGCGTGATGCAGCACCGCCGATACACAAAGACTGGCATCATTGCCGCAGCATGCGTAGTGGCAATCGCTGTTTGTGTTTGGATAGCAATATCCAGACAGCCTGCCGAAACTGGCAATTCACCGGCCATACCATCTGCTGCACCCCATACACAAGGCGCATCGGATAGCGTCCACGTCACCAAAGACGGGGACAAATTCCACCGGGCAACCTGCCCGTACATAGACGGTAAAGATACGCTGGCACTCACCTTAGACGAGGCACACCAGATGTACCAGCCATGCAAATATTGTTTTAGCGACATGCAAGACTAAATTGTATCATAACACTTTGAGCGACTAACCAGGACGACATAACAATCTACACCATGTATGCCCTATCGCTATTGTGTTATGATACATGCCGCCCGGTCGGCTGCACCCGGCTGGGCATAGATTGGCATATATCATGTATATTTTGCGTTTTATATTGTATCACATATTCGTTTTTTCAACAATATTCGACAATTATATTTTGCGGCCCCGTTTGAATGTCTGTCCATATTTTGATGGGCAGGCTTTTGTAATAAAAGAGGTGATTTTTATGCTTGGAAACATAAGAAAAAGAGGGGCAACTTGGTCATATCAATTTTATATCGGCATGGTGGATGGAAAAAAACGGTATAAAACAAAAGGCGGGTTCCAAACAAAAGGAGAGGCGAGCGCGGCGCTTAGAACCGCCCTAACCGACTATGAGGAAAAGGGATATATAGAGCCGTCAAAACTCACCCTAAACGAATTTGCAGACGAATGGCTGGAAAACTATATAAAACCCGTAAGAAAAATATCTACGTATAACAGATATGTCGGCCTGTACAACAAATACATCCGAGATACAATCGGCGATATTCCGCTTGCAGAAATAAAGGCGTATCATATCGACAAAGTGCTGATTACAAATTATAACCAGGTAAGCACCAGCACATTGCAAAGTGTATATGGCACAATCAATACCATATACAACCGTGCACTACGGCTGCGCGTTGCCAAAGATAACCCATGCCGGTACGTTGACCGCCCAAAGCGCGAAAAAGTCACTTATCAGGTACTTGATGAAAAGGAAATACAGCAAATGCTGCAGGCGCTCGACCTGTCCGATAAATGGGATTATCAATTCTATATCGCCCTCAACATTACAATCGAACTGGGTCTGCGTCGCGGGGAACTGGCTGGGCTGGAATAGAAGGATATTGATTTTGATAACCACACAGCCACCATTAAAAGCAACTTAATCTATACAAATGGGCACACCTATATACAGACGCCAAAAACAGAGGAAAGCAAACGCACTTTATTTATATCAGACCAACTATTGGCACTCCTAAAAAAATACAAACTGCACCAGGCAGAAAATAAACTAAAATACGGCGAATTCTATATAAAAAATATATTTGACGGCAAAGAATACGATTTTGTTATGCGCTGGGAAAACGGGCATTACATCCATCCTTTGTATTACACAAATAAAATCACTAAGGTAATAAAAAAAGCCGGTATAAACAAAAAAATACGCTTCCACGACCTGCGCCATACAAATGCCACACTGTTATTAAAGCAGGGGATTGATTTTAAAGTAATACAAAATAGGCTCGGCCATGAGGATATATCCACTACCATAAACATTTATTCCCACGTCGATTTGCAGATGCAAAAAGAAGCTACAAACAAACTTATATCAGCATTAAATTTTGAAAAAAATTCAGACAGAGAATGTCAAGAGAATGTCAAATAGCAAAGGCGCGGTTGTGAAAACCGCGCCATTACTGGATTTGAGCAAGCCTATAAGCCGGGTTCTGTATTTGACAGCCATCTATCTAGGCCGTACATTTCTGTACCGCTCCAGCCGCCCAGCCGGGGGAACGCCGGGCCGGCGGATATCCCCCTGTTTGGGCGTTGCATCAGGTGGGGTTTACACGGCGGGACGGTCGCCCAGTCCCCCGGTGAGCCTTTGCCTCACCTTTTCACCCTTACCGCATACTGCTATGCGGCGGTTCTTTTCTGTTGCACTTTCCTTAGAGTCGCCTCCACTGGGAGTTACCCAGCACCCTGCCCTATGATGCCCGGACTTTCCTCGTGCGGGCCTTTACAGGACACCGCCCGCGGCTGTCTGGCTTACTCGCCTTCCCACTATATCATGCCGGCAGGCCACTTGTCAATGCAAAAATACGGCCCATGCCGTTTTTTATAAGTATATCTTTGCCGCCTGTGCTCGGTACTGCGCCTCAAACGCGTCCCCGTCAAACCGCACGTCCAGCTTTGGCAAATCTGCCAGCTTCACCCGCTTGCCGGTTTTCCGCGCCGCTTCGCAGGCCAGCATCAGCTCAATGGGCACACACAGCTCGTCCACGCTGGCAACGGCGCCCTGCCGCCCCTCCAGTTGGTCGCAAATACGTTCAATCAGCGCCCGGTAGAGCTTGTCGGCGTCCACCTGAAAGGTGGTATCCTCCCGGTCAGTGACAACGGTAAAATTAAAATTCAAATACCTGCCGTTCACCAGCAACAGCACCGCCCTGCCGCCGCCGGCAAACTGCACCAAAAACAATTCCCCAGCCTCGCTGTCGGACATACGCTCCACCCAGGCCGGCTTATCCTTTAGCAAGGCGCACACGCCCTCGGCAATGTGGACGGCGTAGTTAAAGGTATCCACGCCAACCGTTGCAAATACCGGCTCCACCTTGCCCCGCGCCCGCTGCAGGAACCCGGTGATTTCCTCGCAATACCGCACCGAAGAGCTGCCCAGGATCACCTTTCCTTCCGCCGATAAGGCGCGAAGGTGCGCAAGGTCGGCCAAATTGCCCACCATGGGCTTATCCAGAAACACCGGCTTATTCAGTGCGAAAAACGGCTGTGCATACGCCAGGTGCTTATCCCAGTTACAGCCCTGGATAAACCCAACGTCTACCTCCCCGGCCAGTTGCTCGAGCGTACCGAACCGCCGGATGCCATATGCACTGCAAAAAGCGGACACCTCATCCTCCCCGCGGAAACCGTCATTGTACAGCCCGGAAAACACGCACCGGCCGCTGCCGGCCATACTTTTGACAAACCCCAGCGGATGGGAGGTGTCAATATTGACAATCCCTATTTTTATCATACCTGCCACTTCCTTTTACTCTTCATCCAGCCTGCGCTGCAGCGCCAGCGCGCAGGGGGTGGCCGCCAGCCCACACTGGGAGGTTTCCCGCAGCCCCAAATGCATCAGGCTTCCCACCTGGCGCATGGCGTCTATCACCTGATCAACCGGAATGGCGCTTTCAATGCCGCACAGTGCAAGTTCTGCACTGGTAATCGCATTGACGGCCCCAGAGGCGTTGCGTTTGACGCACGGTACCTCCACCAGCCCGCACACCGGGTCGCAGGTGAGCCCCAGCACCGCCTTGAAGGCAAACGCCGCGGCGTTTGCGCACATAGCAGGGGTGCCGCCCATCAGCTCTGCCGCGGCAGAAGCGGCCATAGCCGCCGCACTGCCGCACTCGGCCTGGCAGCCCCCTTCGGCGCCCGACAGGGTCGCCCGGTGTGCAATGACCATCCCGATACCGCCGGCGTTGATGAGCGCCATGGTCAGCGCCTGGTCGCCGCAGTCCAAAAGCTCCCCTACCGACAGCAGTACGCCGGGCAAAATCCCGCACGACCCCGCCGTCGGCGCAGCGACAATCCGGCCCATGCACGCATTTTGCTCGGCAATGGCCAACGCGCGTTCCACCGCCTTGGCCGCCACCGGCGACAGCAGCTTGCCGCGCATGGCGGACTGGCTGTAGCGGTAGGCAATGCCGCCGCTTAAGCCAGACGGGGATTTGGCCTGGCTTATCACGCACGACGCGCGCATTTCACGAAGCATGCCAGCCGCGCCGTCAAACACCGCCTCCTGCGTGGTTTCCATCTGTCCGGCCTGGGCCTCCAGCACCACCTGTGACAACGTCACGCCGCGCTGCTCCGCTTCGTCCACCAGCTTTTCAATCGCATACAGTTCCATTTGACTCTCCATTCCCAGCGCCCGGCCCGCGCGCGCCAATAAAAATCACCCGTTCCACGTTGGACAGCTCCCGCAGCCTGTCCAGCATACAGTTTTCCAGCGCCTGGTCGCTTTCCAGCACCATGATGGCCTGTCCGCCCGCGCCGCTGCGGAACAGCCGCAAAAACGCAATATTCACCCCGCCGTCGGCAAATAGCTGCGTCACCGCCGCCACCGTTCCCGGGCGGTCTAAGTTGAATACCACAGTGGTATTGTAATCGGTGGAAAAATCCACCGCCGCGCCGTCAATTTCCTTGACGCAGATGGCGCCGCCGCCCACCGACGCAATGGCCGCCGTCACCTCCCGCTCTTTTCCAGACAAGGTGATGATGGCGGTATTGGGGTGGTAATGGCTCTCCTCCTCCAGCGAAAAGGAATAGGAAAGGCCGCTGGCCTGTGCGTGGGCAAAGCTGTCGCGGATGCGCACATCATCAGGCAAATATCCCAATATGCCGCCCACAATGGCGCGGTCGGTGCCATGCCCTTTGCCGGTTTTGGCAAACGAGCCGCACAGGCGGATGTGCGCGCGAAGCGGCTGCTCGCCCAGCAGCATGCGCGCCACCCGGCCGGCCCGCGCCGCGCCCGCCGTATGGGAGCTGGACGGCCCAATCATGACCGGCCCCAGCACGTCAAACAGGTTTAATCCTCCAGCCATTTTGCAAGGTTCTCCTTCACAAATGCATCGTCATTTAAATGGGGATACATGCGGTAAATGCGGTCAATTTCCTCCGCCTGGCCCTTGGACATCCCCTCCTGCGGGTTGATGCACCAAATGCCCTCCAGCAGCCCCTGCCGCCGCAAAACTTCGTGCAGGCCGGCAATGCACCCGGCAAAGCCGTTTGCCGTGTCAAAAAACGCCGCATTGGTATCGGTCACCTGGTTGGCAAGCGCAAGCAGCTCGGGCGTAATTTCGCCCTTTTCCCGTGCATTGCGCAGCCGTTCAAACATCTGCACCGCCGTGCGCGCCCAAACCGACCAGTGGCCCAGCAGGCCGCCCGAAAAATGGTTGGTATAGGTGCGCCCGTCCTTTTCAAACCGGTAGTTGGTCAGCAAATCGATGACAATATTGTCGTCATTGCCGGTGTACAGGGCAATCTGCTCTGCCCGCGACGAAAAGGTGGCCGCGCGCACCACATCCTGGGTATAATACCGGTTAAACGGTGCGCTTTTGACCGCAACCACATTGTCAATTTCACATAGTTTTGCCCAATACTCATAGGTAAATACCCGTCCGCCGACCGACGGCTGCAAATAAAACCCGATGACCGGCAGAACCGCCGCCACAGCCGCCGTGCGGGACAGCATATAATCCTCCGGCATATGGTTGAGGCCGCCGGGGCTGAGCAGTACCGCATCATAGCCCAACTGCTTTGCCAGCTCCGCCTCGGCCACTGCCTGCGCGGTTTCCCCGCACACGCCCGCCACCTTGACAATGGTCTTTCCAGTGGACGCCTCATACCGCTCCACCTCTTCGCTTGCCAGTTCCAGCACCGGTTTTAGCAAATTGACCTCTGGATCACGGATTTCAAACTGCGTGGTATGCACTGCTACTGCCAATCCGCCTACACCGGCGTCCAGGTAGTAGCGTGTCAGCGCGCGCTGACGGCGCTCGTCCAGCTTCCGCTCCGCATTGAGCGCCAGCGGATGCGCCGGAATGACCGTTCCCGCGTGCAGTATTTCCAGTGCTTTTTGGTGTCTGTCCATCAATAGCTCCCCTTCCGTTCCTCAAAATGGGTGGGCTTGCCCAGCCCGCGCCCGCCTGCCAGCAGCCACTCGGCCTGCCAGCGGATCAAGGTTTTTGCGCTCACCGACGGGTACCCAAAGGTCTCCATGGCCAGCGCGGCGTTGTTCAAATAGGCGTCGTTGCCCTCCGCCCCTTCAAACAGCGGCTCTTTCCCCAAAAGCCTGCCCAGCTCCAGCGCGGTTTTGCGCACCGAAAGGGTCTCCGGCCCGGTGATATTCATGGCAACCGCAGGCGCCCCTGCGTGCAGCAGGCCGCGGATGGCGATTTCGTTTGCGCTGCCCTGCCAGATGATATTAAACGCCGGCGTTTCCACCGAAATGGGCGTACCGGACAGGATTTTTTCCGCCATGTCGTACAACACGCCGTAACGCAAATCCACCGCAAAATTGAGCCGGTAGATAAACACCTTTGTGCCATATTTATGTGAGGCATATTCAAAGGCGCGTTCCCGCGCCAAGCAGCTCATGGCATATTCGCCAATCGGCCCCTGCTTGTCGGTCTCGTCGCACCCGCCGCTGGAAAGCGGCACAATCGGATAGGTATTGCCCGACGAAAATACCACGATATTGGACGCACGGAATTTATCTGCCACAAAAGCGGGCAGCGTGGCGTTCATGGCCCAGGTTTCCCACTCGTTGCCGTCGGTGCCAAACTTTTTCCCCGCCATAAAGATGATGTTTTCCACCTCCGGCAGGGCTTGGAGCGCCTCCTTATCCAGCAGGTCGGCAGAAATCAGCTCCACACCCTGGTCGCGTAGCTGGTCGGCCGCCAGCTTGTCGGAAAAGCGCGACACCGCAATCACCCGTTTGTTCACGCCCGCCTTTTCAGCCGCACGCTTGGCCAGAATGCACAGCGTCGGTCCCATTTTCCCGCCTGCGCCCAGCACCATGATATCGCCCTGGATGTTTGCCATATCGGCAACCAGCGCATCCGACGGCTGGGTCAGCAAATCATTTAATGTTTCCTCATTCCACATGTTGTACCCTCTCCTTTATTTTCATAGCCTGCTCTGCGTGGTTATCCAGCAGCGACGCCACCGTCAGCGCCATCAGCTTGGCAGGCAAAATATACGCCGCGTTTTCATCCGCAACGGCAAAATCCGCCCCGTGCGCGGTGCCGGCAAACCCGCCCATGGTGGGCTGAATACACGGCAGAACCGCACTTAAATCCCCCATATCGGTCGAGCCGGTCATATCCATGCCGTGTGTAATATGCCCCATCCCGGGCAAAAGCTTGGACACCTGTTCCATCAGCCGGCCCATTTCCACGTTTTGATGCAGCGGCTGGTAGCCGGGGATGTCCCGGATATTGCATGCAGCCCCCACCGCCATGGCGCCACCGCGGATGGCCGCGTCTACCTTTTTGCAGGCGTCGTCAATGGCCGCCTGCCGCGCACCGCGCACATAGGTTTCCATCTCTGCGCGGGCGGGCACCACATTGACCAGCTCGCCGCCATTGGTAAGTATCGGATGGACGCGGATATGGTCTTCGTCCCGGAAGGTTTCCCGGTTGGCGTGAATGCCCATCAGCGCCAGCATGGCGGCATTGAGCGCATTAACCCCTTCAAACGGGGCGCTCGCGTGGGACGCGCGCCCGGTAAAAGCAATCTGCTTTGCCGTAAAGCCCAGGCTGGAACCGTCCAAATACAAATCCGGCCCCAATACCCCCGCCTGGGAATGGATCATCATTGCCATATCCACATCGTCAAACGCACCCAGCCGCAAAAGCTCCTGCTTGCCGCCTATCCGGCCGATTTTCCCGGCCTCTATGAGCGACTGGCGGTATTCCAGCTCCACAAACTCCTCTGCCGGCACCGCAAAAAAGGTCACGCTGCCCCAAAGCTCTTCCAAAACGCCGCTTTCTGCAAGCCCGTGCGCCGCGCCCAGCAAGGAGGCCACCTGTGCGTTGTGCCCGCAGGCGTGCGCCGCGCCGGTCTCCGGGTCGGCATGGGGATGCCCCCAGCAACGGATGGCGTCCATTTCCCCAATGACGCATACGTTGACAGGCGCTTCCTTCCCGCTGATTTTTCCCTTGACCCCGGTCAGCGCCAGCCCGTTCTGACAGGGAATGCCCATGCGGCTAAGCGCGTCCTGTACCAGCGCGCTGGTCTGCGTTTCCCGGTAGCCCAGCTCTGGATGTTCCAGCACCGCGCGCCCATATCCAATGATATCTTCCCGCCTGCGGTCAATGGCCGCGATAATCCGTTCTTTCCAGTCCATATGTCCCTCCGTTTCCGCCAAATCAGCCGCCCACCGTCATGCGCTTGGCGCTCTCCGCACTGATTTCCAGCCGGAGCGGCCCGCCGGACGAAAACTGCACCATATCGTCCGCCAGCGCGCGCGTCACCGCCGGGCGGCGGTCCAGCGTCGGCCCCGCCATATGCGGGATACACCACACATTGGGCAGCCTGCGCAGCGGGCTGTCCAGCGCAAGCGGCTCCTGGCAGAAGACGTCCAGCACTGCAAAAAAGCGGTTTTTCTGAAGCTGCTCTATCATTTCCTCTTCCCGGATGACTGCGCCGCGCGCTGTGTTGAGGAACAGCGCGCCCTCCTTCAACTGCGCAAAATGCGCGCCGGTAATCATGCCGCGCGTCCGCTCATTCATGGACGAGTGCACCGACACAATATCGCAGGTGGAAAAAATCTCGTCCAAATCTGCTGCGGACGCATGGTGCTGCTGTAAATAGTCCGGATCAATCGGATAGTGCGACTGGATTTTGATGCTGACATGGAAGGGCTGGAGCAGGTCGATGAGCAGCCGGGAAATGGTGCCAAAGCCAATGATGCCGACCGTACGGTCATACAGCCCGTCCCACTGGTCGCCCGGCTCCCGCCACAGGCCCTCCCGGATTTTCTGCGTGTAATAAGGCAGCCGCCTAAGCCCCATAAACATATACGCCAGCGCCCCTTCGGCTACCGATTCGGCATACAGCAGATTGCCGCTGATGACCCGGATGCCCGCGTCATACAGCGAACCGTCTGCCAGCGAGCCAACCGAACCGCCAGTGTGCGCCACAAGCTTTAAGCTGGTGCCCTGTACCATACCACCGGTGATAACCGGATGCCCCCATCCGGTTACTACCGCGTCGGCATCCTTGGTATACTGCGTAAATTCCTCCGGCGTCACCTGCCGTTCCAGCGGGCTGTAGGATACGGTAAACCGCTCCTCCAAATACGCCTTGACGGTATTTGGGAAAAAGGTCTGCTCGACCTCCGAACCTTTTGGGATGGAAACAAAAATTTTCATGCTGTGTGCCCTCCTGTCTGTTATGCCTGTTCCGCCGCGGCCTTTTTCGCCAAATCCGGGCGGTATTCGTTCCAATAAACATTGTGCGGCTCTGACGCGCACGGCCCCATCGAAAGCCAGTCAATCAGCGGCTTATCATCCAAATCAATCACCGCCTGGGCCAATCCCTCATCCTCCATGGTCTGGGAAAGCACCCTGCCTGCCGGGTCGATGATCTTGCTGGGCAGGCAGCCTTCTTCTTCTACGCCTGCGCCGGCAACCGCTACAAACACGCCGTTTTCCATGGCGCGTGTGGTATGGCGCGAGGATGGGTTGCCCGCCGTGGATACCAGCAGCAGCTCTGCGCCCTTTTGCGCCAATTCCCGTGCCGGTTCAGGGAAATAGGCGTCCCAGCACACCAGCATGCCCACCTTTCCAAAATCAGTATCAAATACCCGGTGCTCGTGCCCGGGCGTCATCCCCCAGGAATATTCCATATAGGTGAGGTGCGTCTTGCGGTGAAGCCCGGCAATTTCCCCATCCCGGCCCACCAGCACAGCGGTATTGTGGTACTTGTCCCCCGCCCGTTCATGCAGGGTGAACATGCAGTAGCAATGGTACTGCCGCGCCTTTTCCCGCATGAGCGTACAAAACGGGCCGTCTATGGTCTCGCACTTTTGTGCAAATGGCATTTCAAACCCGCGGTCGTTGATGGTTTCGGCAAACAGCACCAAATCGGGCTGGAGCGCGCCCGCCTTGTCAAATACCCGGCCGATGCGCTCCAGGTTTTCCGCCATGGTCGCAGGGACATTGCCCGGGAACAGGAAGGTGGACACCACATTGGCTTTTCTGTGCCCTGCCGACCCGCATTTAACAAGGGACGGCAAATACCAATCCACCCTGCCCGGGCCCTTTAACCCCAGCGAAAGCTGCACGCGGCTGGCGCCCGCAGGCAACTTTGCCACACAGCGCAGCTTGCCGGGATGGATATGCTCGGCATACGTCCGGGTGACAGGCCAGCCGTTTTGGTCTAGCACGGCAGCCACTGCGCATACCGACAGCGCATGCCAAGTATCCTTCGCCGAGTATTCCACCGTCCATGTATACGCCGCGCCCTCTTCCAGGCCGTCAAATTCATACGACAGCTCCCGGAACGGGCCGTCCGACCCGTCGGTTTGGAAGGACGCGCACACGCCATGCGGCGAAACGGTATACGCCGGCCGCGGATACTGCTCCGGCCACACCGGCTGCCACCGGCTGTCAAAACGCGGGACAGGATATCCCTCCCGCCGCGCCAGAACTGCTGTAAACTGCCCCAGCAGCCAGTCCAAGCCGGCAGGATACGCCTGTAATTCCGGCCGCCACCTTGCCTCCCACTCCAATGAGACAAAACCGGGAAAGCCCTCCTGCTCCAGCAAAGACAAAAGCGCCGCCAACGGCAGCGCGCCTTCCCCCAGCGCGCAATACTGATACTCATTCCACGCCGGGTCCCGGCGGTCAAACCCATCCTTGATATGGACATGCGCAACCTGCCTGCCAATCAGCCGCCAGGTTTCCTCCAGCGGCTCCCCCTGCTCTATGGTATGCATGACATCCCAGATGAAACGCAGGCTATCCCGGCCCACTTCCCTGTACAGGGCGGAAAGCGCCTGCCCGGTGGCATATTCGTTATGGGTTTCTACCCATATTTCCACCTGCTGCTGCGCCGCCGCGTCACACATACTGCGCAGCGTCTGCACCAATCCTGCATGGTCTATGGGCTGCACAGGCGTATCCTTTTTCATTGCAAAATTCCCCAAAAAGACGCGGATGGCCGGCGCGCCTACAGACCGGGCCAGCCCTGCGGCCTCGCGCGCCTGTGCCAGCGCATGCTCTGAGGCGCCGCACAGGCAGATGGAGGTCCCCAGGTTTGTCACCGCCACCCCCGCCCGCCGGAAGCCGTCTGCCGCCTGCCGCAGCAATGCATCGTCGTACAGACCAAAAAAGCCGCCGTCAGAATCCAGCCGCACCTCCACGCCATGCATGCCATGCCGGGCCGCTGCATCCAGCACCTCCCGATAGGATAAATCCATACACGCCACTGTACTAAACGCCCATTTCATTGCTGTTCACGCCCTTTCCTATGCTGCGCCAAGCGCCTCGCTGCCCGCAAGGGGAATCATAGAAGCACCGTTCCACGCGAAAAATTTTAGCTGCGTATTGCTACTGGTACGGGCCATTTCTACCGACAGTGCCCCGGTGGAAAACCCTTCCACAACGCCGCGCGCCATAGCGATATTTACCATGTTTGCCCCGTCATATTCCGCCACGGCAAACCAGACCTCGCCGCTTTCGCCGCCCATCATGTTTTTCAGCTGCAAGCTATAACGGGTTTTCCCATCTGTACCCGGCGTTTCGGTTACGGTACCTGCAAGCTCTGCCTGGCCGTCTACCTCTCTGGCGCCGCGTAAGTAATCTATAGTAATTTTACCAGTATACGCCTGGGAAGTCAACCGCAAGCGGTTGATGGATGCAATATGGTCATCGCAGCAAAACGGCAGCCCGCGCAGCACATATATGCCCTGCTGCGCATCATACAGATCCTGGCTGGTATCGTGGCGGCCGCTGGTATCCCAACTGCCGTCTGCAAGCTGCGCGTTGTTTTTATACATATCGCTTTGTATCATCAAATCACAGGCCTGCGTATCGGTATCTATCACTGCGCGCACGGTAATCCACGTGTCTTCCGGAATCTTGCCCGGCAACCTGGAAAATACATTCCCAAACTCTTCCCAGCCGATGCCGAACGTCCCGTCTGAAAAGCAAATCAGCCGCGCAACCACCCGATAAGTGCCTGTGCCATTGTCTCCCCAAATGGCAAACTCAGAATTCAATATACCCTTTGGCATATCGTCAAGCTTAAACCGGAAGGACAATTCCACCCTGCCGGAAAGGGGCGAAAACTCACGGATGAGCACCGGCGACGCATTGGAGCCGCTGTCAAACTGGTCGTTGACGACAAGGCTGCCGTCCATCACCGACACGAGGCTTTTGCTGTCTGTCGGGTCATATGTAACTTCCCAAGCATCCAAATCGGCCTCTTTTTGAAATTCATCGGCAAAATCACTGATTTCCACCGCCGCGCTCCAACCGTCGGCGCCCCACAGGAACCCCGTACCGTCCCGCACTGCACGTACTTGGACGGACACCGGCTGGGAGGGTACCGGGAAACGATAGCTATTATTGGTGGTTTTCACTGTGTTGTTGCCAACCTTTATCTCATAGCGGCTGGTACCCGGCACACTATCCCATGTCACCACAATCTCTGTCCCCTGCCGGGCTGCCTGTAGGTTTTGAATGCCGGTATAGGCCGTTTTGCCGTTAAGGCCCCATTGGTACTTGCCTTTTTCCACTGCCAGCGACAATGTTCCATCCTGCCAGGTGGGCGCCACCCCCATTTCACTGGAAATAGGCCGCCCCTTGGCATCGTTTATCTGCGCGCCGGACAACATTGCAGAAGACAGCGTCAATACGGTATCTTCCGGTGAGGATATTGCAAGCTCCTCCTTGCCTAGTGCAACCGTTACCACATCCTGCGCCTCTATGGAAAGCGCCGCAGAAGAAAGCTGTGTGCCGTCCACCAGCAGAACCGAACCGGCGCGCCGCACCACCGCCGCGCCGGTAAAGGAGATATCCTCCGCCTGCACCGCGCCGTCGCCAAGGTTTACAAACACTTCCGTGCCATCGGCAAATTCCAGTTTCAAATATCCGTCGCCATACGTGACCTCCGCTTCCTTTGCCGTTTCAGAGGTCTTATGTACGCTCATGGTAGTCACCATTTTGGTACCGGCCGTCTCGGGGGTTGCAAAGCATACGCGGCTGTGCTTTGGCTTGTTGGCATACGACCCTTGCGCCGGGTATTCTATCCCGTCCGGGCCGGAAAACGTATTGTTGTATACCGTCGATGTCACATCCTGCGGATACTGCACCGTCGCTTCCAGTACGGCGTCGTTTTGCGTAATCACCGCACGGTTGCCGTCCACTGCCGGCGGCTGTTCTGCATTGAGCCACCATTCAAACGACGACTGCTTGCCGTCTGCCGCCTGCAAATCGTCAATGACCACATATACGTCCGGCCGCACATAGATGATATGCCGCTTAAACCTACCCAGCTTGGACGCCTCCTCGGCTTGCAGGCTTTGGTAAGCCTCGGTCGCATCGCCGGTCGCCGCGTCGAAATCGGTGTGGGTCACAAACTGCGTCAGTTCTCCGGTAGCAGTAAAATCATGGATTGGCTGCCCATGGCCGCCGTCGATTGTGACCGAATTGTGCGCATAGGTCTGGCGGGTAAAGTTTTTATCATGGTTGCTGTTGTAAGAATCGTAATACCCGCCCTGAATGGCCAGGTTTTCCCCATATGCGCTGATGATAAAGCTGTTTTGATCCGCATGCGAATGGTTGAATGATCCATAAGGACTGGATTTGAAAAACAATGACACCCGGTCCTCATCCATCAGGTCGCTGTGCATAGCCGCCCAGCCAATATCGTCAAAGCTTGTCCCTTTGGCGTAGCCCACCGGCGCCTGTGCGGCCATATCTTCCACAGGCATGGTATAATAAGCGCTCTTGTCGCTGGTATTGATTTCCCCAACCTGCTCATAGATCCATTTTGCCACCGGGTTTTGGGTAAACAGCGCCGCCTTGCTCATAGAGCTGACGGTGTACTGCGACGGCTTCACCCGGTTGCTGCCGTCGCCAAACGCGCCGGTAGATCCCGCCGGATAGGCATACAGCGGCCATTTATACTCATTGCGCACCCATGCTTTCTGGTTTAAATCCAAAATACCGCCCAGATAGAGCACATCCATAAATTCCCGGTTGGAGCCGGTGCTGTACTGCCAGTAGTCTGTCCCCTGCGACCAGCCGCCGTCCTCGCTCGACCAGGGGGGCAGCAGCGCTGCAAACATGGGGACCAGCTCCTGCAGGCGCCCGGCAGATTCCGGGATATCCCCGGACGTGGCCAGCGAGAGAATGCCAATGTATCCCAGCGCCGTCCAGCCATGGGAATCAAAGGGGTTTTTCTTGAGAGAATCAGTCAAGTAGGCCATATCGTCCGTCCGGCCCGCAACCATAGCAAGCACCGTTTCCCGCTGCTCGTCCGTCAGGTATTCATACAGCCAGTCGTAGGCAATTGCACAGTTATACGCAATAGCCCGGTGCGCCTGATCCTGGTAGTTATAACAGGTGGAACCGTTTTCATAATCCCAGCCGCTGATATCCACCAGCCCTTTGACTGCATAATCACGGTATTGGGTCTGCGACGGGTCGATCAACGCAACCAGCGCCGCGCTCAGCACATTGTTGTAATACTGTTCAGCCGTATGCAGCACCTGCATTTTATATTGCTGGAGCTCGGTCTCATTGGCAAATTCATCTGGTTCTTTTCTCGCCGGTTCGCTGACAGAATACCCCAGCGTCACCGAAGATTTAATCTTGTTAAATACTGTAAGCCCTGTACCCTGCTTGGCGTAAGAACGGAACTCCTCCAAATTTTCCGGCGTCGTCCAAATACGCGGATGCCCCTCGGGGACACGCGCGGTAATTTCCCCGCCCGATGGCACGGTAAAGGGAACGGCGTCCAGCGATATCCGCAGCCGCCGGGCGTCCGACCAGGTACTGGTCTCGCCATTGATGTGATACCGCACCGACCACCAATAGGCCTTGCCCGCCTCAAAAGGCGTATCAAAATTGTAATAGTTGACCGTCAGGCCGTCCCTGCGGTAAGCAACGTCCGTCAAATCTTCGTCATTGCAGACAATCAGATCGTAGGTTACGCCGGTACCCTCTACATAAGGCCAGGTGAAATCCGGCGGGTTTTGCTGCGCCAAATAGCCGTCTGCCGGCCGGAAGGGCATACTGCCCCCTGCGTTGATATACACACACCCAGATTCCCAGGTATATGCCGCCGCCGCGGCCGCGCTGAACGAAATGTTCAGCGCAACTGCGGCGGTCAGTAATAAGCAAATAAATTTGTAAATTCGTTTCATAGGGTTATCCTTCCCGTTTCACCAGTCCCAGCCAATCGGTGTTGCAGCTTCCGGTGACAGCCTGGATGCTGACGGTGTATTCGCCCGGCTCCAGGTAAATCCCCGCATCAACCTTCAATGCCCGCCATTCTTCCGGCGTAGCACCATACCCATCCGTCTTAGGCATCAAGAACTGGTACAGCGTTCCGTTGATAATAAAGTTCCGGTAAGTTTCCACATCTACGCCGTCTGCATCGCCGGCTTCATCCCAAGCGACATATTTTACGGCAAAGTCATAGGTGCCGGCTTCGGCTACATTGAATGTATAAACCGCCTTATCGCCAGGCGTATTGACATTTTGCAGCCCTTTGCCGCCCGACAGGAATTCCCGGTGGCTGTAAACCAGCCCGCCGCCCGTCAGTGCGTCATATTCTTCAGCTTCCACCACAAACGGCATGGTTTCCTTCAAAGCGTCATAATCTTCAACAACTTCCGAATTGACGCTGACAACCGGCATGGTTTCCAGCTCGATGTAGTTATCTGCAACAGTAGAAGACGCAGTTGTGGATGCAGTACCCACCATGTCGTTGCCCACTGTTGCCGCCCCAAAGGTCAGCTCTGGGTTTTTGCTCTTCACCATAAAGCTCTTATTTTCCAGCGAAGCCGTCCCGGAATACGTCCCGTTCCCGTTGCGGTCTACAAACCCGTTCAGCGGGTATTCGGTCGGCGTACCGTCAATGGTAACCGTCAGCTTGCCTTCTGCCGTCTGGCCGCCCAGTTCTTTGTTGTTGAGCACCATGCTGTAATGCCCTTTGTCAAACGTGAAGCGCAGGCCGCCTTCCTCTTCCTGCGAAGCAATGCCGATGGCGCTGCTCAAGCTGCGGCCGTCCCAATCGGTAATGCTGTCAACTGCCGGGATATAATCGTTGCCAACGCCTACCCACACCGAAGCATCATCGTTTGCAGATACGCCCAGCTCATCCTTGCCAGCTACAGCCGTTACCGGGGTTTCCGAACGGAAAATCTCTTTGCCGTCCATGGTGAGCGCTGTGCCCTCTACCAGCATAACCGAATCGTCATTGTAAACCACCGCGTCGCCGGTAAAGGTCACGCTGCCGGAGGTCACCGGCTGCGTGCCGTCGCCCATGTTAACCAGCACAACCGAACCGTCCTCAAAGGTCAGACGCATGCAGTCGTCGCTCTCCTGCACCTGGGTATACCGGGCAGGCGCGTCTTTTTTATGGACGTCCATAGTGACAACCATCTTGGTCTGTTCCACTTTTTCAGTCTTGAACCACACCCGCGTATGCACCGGTGCAGTTGCATAGTTGCCGGAAGCCGGCACATGTTCCAAATCCGGGCCCGAAAATACGCTGGTGTAATACGGCGTTACTTTCGGATACTGTACCTTGACATCCAGTACCGCGTCATTTTCAGTAATGCGCGCACCGGTGTTGTCATCATACACTTCCATCGCATGAGAAGCGTTGAGCCACCACTCAAACGAAGCATCGTCGCCCTCTTTTGCCTTCAGGTCATCAATGACGACAAACATATCCGGGCGCAAATAGATAATCTTACGGTCAAACCCGCCAATCAGGCCGTTGTAAGCCGGGGTGGCGTCGCCTGCCACCACGTCAAAGTCAGCGTGCGTTGCAAATGCGGTGATTTCACCCTTAGTGCTCATCGCGTCATCCCGCTGCCCCTTGCCGCCGTCAATGGTAATGGTGTTGTGGGCGTAGGTCTTGCGGGTAAAGCCGCTGTCATGACTGCTGTGGTAAGCGTCATAGTATCCGCTCTTAATGGCAAGGTTTTCGCCATAGGCGTTGATGATAAAGCTGTTCTGGTCTGGATGCGCATGGTTGTATGCGCCGTACTGGCTGGACCGGAAGAAGAGCGACACGCGGTTTTGGTCAATCAAATCGCTGTGCATGGTCGCCCAGCCAATATCGTCAAATTCATGGCCCAACTGGTAAGTGTAAGGCTTCTCCGCCTCCATTTCCGCAACCGGCGCAATGTAATAGGTTGCCATATCGGCAGGCGAGAGCTGCCCGACCTCATCCGCCACCCATTTCGCCACCGGGTTGTTGGTGAAAAATGCCAGCTTGTTCATAGAGTTGACAGTGTAAGACATGGGTTTGTTGAGGTTCCCCGCGTCGCCAAATGCGCCGGTGGACCCTGCCGGATAGGCATACATGGGCCACAGGTATTCATTGCGCGACCAGGTCTTCTGGTTTAAGTCAATCAAACCGCCCAGGCACAGCACATCGATGAATTCCCGGTTGGAACCGGTGCTGTACTGCCAGTAGTCGGTACCCTGCGACCAGCCGCCGTCCTCAGTAGACCAAGGCGGCAAAAGCGTGGTATACGCCGGGATAACCGTTTCCAGCCATCCTGCCGATTCCGGAATGTCGCCATAGGTGGCCAGCGCGATGATGCCAATGTACCCGAACGCCGTCCAGCCGTGCGAATCATACGGCGAAACCTTCAGGGAATCCAACAGGTAAGCCATGGTCTTGGTACGCGAGGAAATCATATCCAGCGCAATCTGCCGTTCCTGCGGCGTCATCAGGTCGTACACCCAGTCATAAGCCATTGCCGCATTATAGGTAATGGCACGGTGGACCTGGTCCTGTTTTTCATAGGACGTCGCGCCGTTCTGATCCCATCCGCTCAATGCAATAAGCGAATCGACCGCATATTCCCCAAACGCGGTTTCCTGCGGGTTAATCAAATAGATAAACGCCGCCTTGAGCATTTTGGTGTACAGCTCGCCGGCCATGCTGACCAGCTGCATATTGAACTGCTGCTGCACCACCGGATCTTCAAAGGTCTGGTATTCAGGCTCTTCTGCAATATTGCCTGCATCTACGTCCGCTTTGATGGAATTGTATACCGTGTCGTATACTTCCTTCCCCAAGCCGGACTGCGCATAGGAGCGGAATTCGTCAATGGTATCGGGCGTTGTCCAAATACGTGGATGCTGCTCCGGTACCTTTTCCAAAATCTTATCAATCGGCTCTACCGGGAACGGATAGGCGTCCTGGTCAATTTTAAACCGCAGCGGCCGCGACCAGCCGGACGGCGAACCGCCCATATTGAACCGCACCGCCCACCAGTAGTAGACGCCTGTTTCAAAGGTATACTCGAAATTGTAATAGTTGGTGGTAATGCCTGTCTTCTGATATGCCACATCGGTCAATCCCTCGTCGCGGCACACAATGACATCATAGGTTGCGCCCTCCACATACGGCCAGGTAAAATCCGGCGGGTTTTGGTGGGACAGATATTTGTCGGCCGGTTTAAACGGCATGGCCAGCTCGTTGACCTGGTACTGGTCCCACGGATTGGGGGCCTCTACCTCCGTTTCTGCCTCTGCCGCCTGCTCATCTGCTGCATACGCGGGCACGAGCGTGACCAGCATTGCCAACATCAAAAGAATTGCGGTTAATTTTTTCAATGCCTACGGCCTCCTTTCATTCCTCTTCCTGCTCCGCGTCGTCCTCGGCAGCTTCTTCTTCGCCCTCTTCGCCGTCCCCGGCCGCTTCCTCTTCAGAAGCGTTCGGGTTTACAACAAACGCGCACTGCTGCGCATCATCCCAGGTATAGGTGCAGCCAAAGGCCTCAACCACCGCCTGCAGCGGGATGAAAATCCGGTTGCCTTCGCCCGTCACCGCCTGCGGCAGCGAAACAGATTTGCCGTCCAGCTCAGCGGCCGTGCTGTCAAGCGCAGCTTCCAGCGTCTGCCCGCCGACGGTAATTTGGTAAGCGCCGTCCGCCGCCTGGTAACTGCCGCCCATCATGCCTGCAATGTTGCGCATAGTCATCATCACAGTGCCGTCGTCTGCCAGGTAGGGCTCGGTTGCCGGATAAAAGAATTTCTCATTATAATTCACGTTGACCTGCCCTGCCACCGCATGCTGTGCCGGCGGCGTGACGGTTGCCACTTCCATCCCGACGGTTTCGGTTTCCACTTCGTCCAAATCGTCCGGGTTGTCTTCCTGCATCACATAGTCAATCACCCAGGTACCGTCCATACGTCCGGCATAGAAAATAATCTGGTTGATGCTGTGCACTTCGGTAACCGGGTACGGGTCACGCCAGTTGAGGTCTGTCAGCACCGTCTTGGTGTTGGTGGACTCGTCAAGCATACTGACCGATGCGCGCTGTGCGTCAAAGTCAAACAGCACCGTCAGCGTATACCACTTGTCAATGGCGCCAACGCCGGTTGTAATGTTGTCGTTACCATTGTTGCCCTGTACATACGCATTGCCGCCGGCGTCCATCATGACACGCAGCACCTGTTTCTTCTCGCCCCAGAAGTCGATATACCCCTGTTGGAAGGGCGTAGAACCGGCCGTTTTCATAAACCGGAGCGTAAAGCTGGTTTTGCTGCCCGACGCAGTCGAAACATTAAAAGTTGCATTTGGACCCGTCGAGACATCTTCCGGCGTGGTATCCACCAGCGCCAGGCAGTTCTTTTTCGTACCGCCGCCAACATCCCATTCGGAAATCTCAACAGTACCGCCGCTGCTCACGCCAGTCACACCGCCCGGCAAAGCACCGGTAGAACTGCTAAAATCCTGCGAATAAATGGTCTTATCGGTGGTAATCACCCGTTCTTTCACCTGTGTGCGCGGCCGGCGCACCGCGCGCCCAAATACGGTCGTCATGGGAAGGGCCGCTATCAATGCACAACAAACGACAATTTTCAACAGCTTTTTCATTGCCTCACCCCCTGTTAATCAACAATATAAATGGTACGCGGAATCAAATAAACAGCGTGGACCACAACTTTTGAACAATCTGCCCCTGCCGTGCGATAGGATTTCAGCGTTTCATAGGTGGCAGTCTCTACGCTTGGCGTCGTCCTGGACGAACCCGGTTCCGCCGGCATAAACTGATAATACGATGCGTTGCTGCTTGCAGCCGGGAGCAGCTCGCAGGTGCTCAAATCCGGGTTTTCCAAGTCGGCAATATCATCGGTATAGCAGATAAGTGCGCCGTCGTCATATTTTTCCAAAATATAGCCTTTGCGGAAGCATGCGGCATACTGGTCTTTGACGGTCAAATCGGCGACGTCGATATCCCCATCCGCACGGTAGTAGAAGGTAATATCAATCACCTTGTTGTCATTTACCATATAGCGGACATAATCGCCCACCTTGAGCTGGTCAACTGTCATCGGAAGCTGAACAGACGAGTCATTCGGGTCGCGCAGCCCGCTGAAGGTGAAGTCCTTTTCAGCATAGACCTTTGCCAGTCCGGCGTTGTCCAGCATGGACAGCGCATACAGTTCTTCCCCTTCTTCATCAATCACTTCGCTGATACCTGTCACAACCGCAGGTTTGGTTTCACTGGCATAGGTGCGGGACCGGTCGCTGGTCTTCATCCCCATGGCTTCTACCATCAGCTTTTCGCCGTTGGACGAAAAACCGGTCACGGTATACTGGATGCCGCCCAGCAGTTCGTTGGTCCCATAGGTCACGTCATACAACGTTTCGTCATCCAGCTCTTCCAGCGTGGATGGGTATACAAACATGGGCACGGTGCTGTCAAAGAAATAGCTGGCGCCCAGCTGCCAATAAGGGGAACCGGTCTGCAGCCGTTCCGCCGTCTTGCCGCCCATGGTATAAAGGCCATCATCGCTGTCTTCCAGGCCATTGTACCGGTCGCCGGCAGAACCGTCCTTATTCAAAACGGTATCCATCAATTTCACATCCCCGTTATCATCCAGCTGATAGCGGACCAGGGAGGCGTAAAATCCCGCCGGGGCGCTGCCAAACATCTGCGCGGCGGCGCTGTTGAGCACATTCAAAATCTCGGCAGAATCTTTGGAATAGCGGTTGCCGTCAATGACAATATGTTCCGCGGCCTTCGCCGTAATAAACGTGCCTTCGCGGGTGAAAATCTTAAAGTTCACACCCGGCGCAAACCCTTGTTCCATAACGGCTTTGGATACAAAACCATACACCATACCGGTGCTGGGCGACAAATCCACCAGCGCAACCAGGCCGTAAATGTCCATCCGCAGCGTCACATTGGCGCCTGCCGTAAGGGCGCTTCCGGATTTCTCCTTGGCGCCTGCCGACAGTTCATAGGTTTCCCCATTGACCATAATGCTGTCGCCGCCGTTGATGACTTCCTGGATAGTCCCAATCACTGCCTGGGTGGAAACATATGCCCGGATATACCCCTGGTAGGCGTCAGGAGCCGACTGGTACACCGAAACAACGGTGTTGTTGTCCAGCTCGCTGAATTTCATTTCTTCGCCCTCTTCATCAAAAATGATGGTATACGGGTCGTTGACCGTGGTATCCAGCACAATGGTTTCGCTTGTATTGCCGGAAGCATCGTACAAAATAGAGTTGGTAACATCTTTGTCAGTTACAACATAGTTTTTATATGCCTGCACGCTAACCACATCATAGCCGCCGTCGCGGTTGTTGTCTATCATGCGGATGGTGCCGTTTTTGCCGTCAAACATATCCATGGAAAGCTGCATACCGGTGGATGCGCCGTTGTACAGAACACGGACGGAACTGCCGTACGTATATTTCCGTTCCTTGCCGTCCTGTTCCGCAACCAGCCGGCCATTGCCTACTTCAATGATATCTTCCAGCGCAATTTCTACTTCTTCATTGTCATCCGATACCACCCAAAACGCCAGTTTCAGCGAACCATCCTCAGCCTCGGTGCAATATGCCGAAACCGCGCATCCAAGTGCGTTGTAGATGTCATTGGTTTCATACTCCACTTCCACGCCGTCAATGACTGCATGCCAGGGCGAAATGTCATTTTCGCCCATCAAGCGGGTCAAGTCAACGCCCTCTAAAACACCTTCCAAATGTACAATGCCAAAGATGGTATACAGCAGGTTGTTGCCTTCGGTAATGGTGTACTCCACATCATCTTCGCCAAACGACGTCTGTTCAGCAAGGTCAGCCGTCAGCGCGTTATACAAAAGCGTAATAGCCGTTTCGCCGGTGATTAAATCGTTCAGCCCGGCGCTCACGCCAGTCAACAGGTCCGCGCTCTGCGCCTGCGAGTAATACTGGCCCGACGTTGCGCTTCCATCTGTGAAATAATCCCAGCCGATGGCTTTGAGCAGCAGGCGCAGGCTTTCGTCAAGCGTAATACCGTCGCTCAAACGGATGGTCCCGTCAGCATATCCTTTGATAAAACCCGATTTTGCCAGCATATTGATATACGGCGCATACGGGTCGTCCACCGCCATATCGGAAAACAACTGTTCCTGGCTGGTGTAGGTGCCATAGCCAATCAGAATATCCAGCGCTTTCAAAAATTCCCCTCTGGTTATCTGGTTTGGCAGCGCCTCCGGCTCCATTTCAATAATCTGCAAATATTTCAAAATTTCGTACACTTCAGTGTCATACTGTAGCTGTACCTCTTCCGTCAGCAGCGGCTGCTGCACCTGTGCCTCCTCCGCAGCAAATACAGGGAACATACTTGCCAGCATGGACAGCACAAGGGCCAGTACAATGATACGTTTCTTCATATCGTCAACCAATCCTTTCCTTTTATCCAACCAGCGAATATATCATTTTTGCAGCTTCTGCCCGGGTGCAGGATGCCTTGGGTGCAAATTCGTTGTTGCCCCTGCCGGAAATGACCCCCTGGTCGCGCAGTGCATATACGGCATCCGCGGCATATGCAGAGATATCGGCATCGTCCGCAAACAATTCGCTCTCTTCGGTCTTGGTGCTGTCCAAATTCTGTGCCCGGTATAGGAACACGGTAACATCTTCGCGGGTGATTTCCTGGCCCACGCCAAAGGAACCGTCCTCATAACCGTTTACCAGGCCCGCCTGTTTTGCAGCCGCAAGGGCGCTTGCATACCAGGCGTCCGCCGCCGCGTCGGTAAACCCGGCGTCCGTATCGGAAGCGGGGATATCAAATGCTTTTACCAGCATAGCGACAAATTCTTCGC
Organism: uncultured Clostridia bacterium; assembly: GCA_937959315.1. Taxonomy (GTDB): domain Bacteria; phylum Bacillota; class Clostridia; order UMGS1810; family UMGS1810; genus CALGRC01. The sequence goes on from CALGRC010000047.1 coordinate 25,903, forward strand.
GCGTAATCGAACGTTCCGGTTCAAACCGGCCGTCCCCCATGCCATTGATGATACCATCCGCAGCCAGTGCGTTGATGGCTTCCTGCGCCCATGCAACATTTTCCAAATCGCTGAAACTGGACGGTTCTTCCTGCCCTTCCGGGATGACCGGTGAAACCGGGGTTGTCGTACCGCCGCCGGAAATCACCGTATTGGTACCGCCGCTGGGACGGCTGCTGCCGCCACCGCCGCCACCGCCACCGCTGCTGCTTCCGCCGCTGCCAGAGCTGGACAGGGAATTCATGTAGCTATTGACTGCATTTCCAAATGCGGAAAGGTCGCTGTAGCTATCTTCTGCAAACGCGGTGTAAACTTTTTCTTTGTTGGAAGTAGACAGGGCGTTGTACCTGGAAATGTTCACGCCTGCATCCTCGTGGAAGTTTTCAATCACATATTTGATATTATTCCAGGACGCCGGGGCCTGTACCATGGATACCACAACCGACTCGGCAAAGTGGGCTTTTGCGTCCTCTTTGGTGGCTAAGCTGTTATCCAGGAACTTTCCGTCTGCCAGTTCACGCTGTGCATCCGAGAGGGCTTCCCGGTATGCCTGCGTATACGCTTCGTCCATCTCAAAATAATCAATATAATCGGCAATGCCTACCTTGCCTTCCGAAAGGCAGGTCAATATGGCCGCCACATCAATAAAGTCCACCACTTCAGCAACCGAAATGGTTTCCCCGGTGTAGGTATCCAGCGCTTTTACAATGGTGCGGCTCAAAGCCGACGGGTCCGCGTCAAAAATCTCCTGCCGCTGCAAACCAAGCATTGCCACAGCCTGGCTCCCTTCGTTTTCCAAATCCAAAGCGGCTTCAATCTCTTCTGCGGTCATATCCAGCAAGCTGTCAGCAAACTCGCTCCGTGTGGTATAGTCCTCATAATAGATTTGGCGCACGTCGCTGCCGTTGATGCGGACGGTATAATAGCCCGCCTCCTCGCCGTTCATATCTGCTGTCAAGGTATAGCCGCCCTGCTCATTTGCCGGCACCTGTTCATACCACAAAAAAGTGTCCAGCAAGGTCTCTTTGTCAAGGTCTGCAATGTCTGCTGCCGTCTTCCCCGGCCGTAAAATTTCAATCCGGATGGGTTCGTACTGCGACGTCCCCTCGGGCGTGCCGGTGATGGTCAGCATATTGGTGTCGCTGATTTGAAAGCTGTCAATCGGCGCCGCAGAGCACATGGGCACAAGGCCCATGACTCCGCACATCGCCAAAGCGGCTGTTCTGGCTAATTTCATTCTCTCATCCCTTCCTTTTTCTGCGTTGGGTCATCAATCGATGATGACATAATACTCATTCGGTGTTCCGGCAGTCGGCAAGGTTACCGTCCCGGCATCATACTGTTTGACAAACATATACTTAGCATAAATGTCAGGATTGTTAGCCACCATGGGTTCACCATACGGATCGCCCCAATCCCGGGTAAATGCAGCCTGGTCCAGTTCGACTTCTGTCCAGCCATCATCATTTGTCAAAAAGTCCGGAATATTTGTTCCGCTCTGGTTATTCATCGGAAACACCATCACAGTTGCCGGCCGGTTGAGTTTAAATGATACCCAATCCACTGCAGGCAAATCTGCATTTTCTACATAGCATGGAATACCTGAAATACTATTTCCGCTATACAAGCCGGCATACCATTTTCCTGGATCAGCCCCAACCCAGTAACGTGAAGTTATCAAGAAATCCTTGCCTTCCAGACCTAAGATACTATCACTATTTCCAATATAGCGCCAGTTTGTTTTCCCAGGTGTATAAGTTTCTTCTGTATACGCTTGTGCTGCATATGCAAATTTACCCAAAGCACCCTGGCAATTACTTAACAAATTCGGCGAAATACTACTATCACCGCTTGGAAGTTCGTTGTTAATCATCTCGGGTGGAAGCAACTCCTTCGCAGCCGCCCAAGTGGTCGGGCCTACAAACTGATAATCAGAAACTACTGGTTTAATTTCACTCTCGGAAATAGGTTTCAAAAAGACCAGCGTATTCGATGCTTTAAACGACAGATTGACTTCGGCTCCGGCTTCATATGACCGCTTGCTAAAGTTTCTAAACCCAATTGTAGCCAGCAACGGCGTTCCGCTATCCGTTACCTCAACTTCTCCGCTGCCTTCAACAAATGCGGCAATTTCAGAAACTTCTTTATTGTAAATGTCAGATTCTGGAAGTGCTGTTTTGGTTTGATATTTTTCTCCCAATTTTGCAACTTCAGAATCAAGTGCCTTAAAACGGTATTGGTCATTTCCTGTCTTTACAAAATCATCTGCCGTAAAACCGTTGTCCTTTATCAGGGAATATATCGTTGTTGACGTCATCGGATTTTCATACACGCCTGAGAAAAGCTCATACTCGGTTGCTGCAGCAAATCCATCCAGCTCACTTGTAGCCACCGAATCACTCGCGACAATCACTTCCGCAGGTGCATCCAGTGTAAAGGTCGTACTAACGGGTACGTTGTGCTCGAAAACCAGATAATCCAACCCTTCCAGCTCTTCATTGTAATTTATGAACGACCGCATTTTATTCCCGCTCTCTGTCAACGGATCCCGGTTAGTTCTCAGCGCAGCGCCGTCTCTGGAAAAGTTTGCATCGCTATAAAAGCTGTTAACCACCCAGGCATTAGTAGCAGCCGTCTTGTTGAAGGTCTGGTCAGAGGCAAAGTTCGCCTCCGCTGCAAAATCATCATCTGAGGTTGCTCCGCGGACAACATGTGTATTCACCTCTGCCGCGTCGATGCTGAAATTAACGGTGTAGGTTTTTACATCGCCCGTCTGCGGTGTAACCGTAATGGTCGCCGTGGCCGTAGCGCCACCGCTCGCCACTTCCTCTTTTATTGCAACCGCCGAACCGTTATCAGCAGCAGTCGCTGTTACCCGAGGCATGACCGCATTGCTCGTATCCAATTTTACAGAATATTCTGATGTTCCAGCCATAAAGCCGTCCAGCGGCTCACCATTTAGATAAATCATACTCAAGTCAGCATTGCTGCTGCCTTTCGTCGCCGTATTCTGCAGCGGCTGCAGGGATTCCTTATCCCAGATATACGCCTTGTAGCTGCCTGCGCCGGACGCCAGGCTTCCGGTGCTCAGTACCGCATTGGTACCGGATGCCGACTGGATCCCAGTCAGCTTGCCTTCCGTATCATAGGACGCCAAAAACAAAGTTGCTTCTTGATTATCTGTAATATCATACACAAGCGTACGTGCAGAAACGGACTGGTCTTCACCGTTTGTCACAAACGCCACTTGCCCAGTTTGAATCTGTGCAAACGCCGTTGTCGAGCAAAGTAACATGGAAATCCCTGCTGCTATCGAAACAACTCTCTTCATCACAAGTCCTCCTTAGTCTTTGAGGTCTATAAAGATATAATGGTAATGCTGTGTATTTGCACCCGGTGTCGGGATGTCAATCTTCACGCTGTCTTCCCCATTGAGTTCTACCGTCTTTTTGTACAAAGCATTAAATGGGGGCGCCCAGCCGCAGCCAGTCCAGTTGAGCTGGAAGAAATTGCTGCCCGACATCTTTTCAAAGCCCTCCGGCATATTTGCGTCGGTAAATGCAGCAATATACACATCTGCGTCCGCCGTAATGTTAAACGAAATGCCCGTCTGGATATTTTCTGCATTTTTCCAGGCAGCAGACTGCGCGTTTTCAAACACCACATAGTCCATGCCCTGCAGCATTTCATTGATGTTCTCCATCCGGTTTTCGTTGCCCGCCAGGAAATCGCGGTCGGTAGACATCGGGGCCTTATCGCCCTGCAGGTTCAATATGACGCTTTCCTTCTTCCTTACATCAGCGACCGGGATATCTACCAGCGGGTAGGTCAACTGAGAACCCTCCGGCAAAAACGCCGTCGGCAGCTTCGGCGTAACCTCCGTAAAGTCAACCGTCGTCATCCTCATTTTTACCTTGTAGGTCTGGCTGGCGCCGCTGTCGGTCGAAACCGTATATTTTATAATGCTATATGGATACCCGAGAATCAGCTCTTCCTCCAAATCAGCCGAGCTGCTGGAAGCTGCCGCGCTGAACAACGTCGGGTCAAACCCCTCCATCTCATATTCTGTAATCGCCGGATCAAAGCCGTCTATATTTGCCCCATTATATTGGATATAGTTAAGCGTGGTATCGCTGACGTCAACAACCGGGTCGTCATTATCCGTTTCTGTCTCATCATAAATCCAGTCAAACGCCACAATGTACGGGAACCCGCCGCCCAGGCTTTTGATGGTCACCGGGACAGATTCTGCGCCGTCCAGGTGGATGGTCTTTTTATACTGGATGGTCACATTGTTCGGTACACCGCCATTGTCCGTCCGCACCAAATACGGCGTACTGCCGGCAATTTCCTGTTCCCAGCCGTCCTCTGCCGGGAAGCACAATTCCTTGTTGATATCCCCTACAAATACCCGGATCACCACATCGCGCGTCACCTCAAAGG
>CALGRC010000048.1 GCA_937959315.1 uncultured Clostridia bacterium
GGCGGATACGCAGGTCCATACAGTGGAAATGTTTATTACGCCGATGGGCAGGATTGATGTGGCACACCGTGCGCTGGACCCGGATATCTCCTGGAATGACATTTCCAAAGATGTGGTTTTGCCGACCTCCGGGCTTTGCGATACCGATATTTTGTGGGAATCGTCTGACGAAAGCATTATGGACGGCAAGGGGAACATTACACGCGGTACACGAGACCGGAACGTGACGCTGACCGCAGTGATAACCTATCAGGGCGGCAGTGAAAAAATGGAAAAGGAATTTGAAGCGGTCGTGACCGGCAAGGGCAGCTCTAACAATGGCGGCGGCTCGGGCGGCAGGGGCGGCTCGGGCGGCGGTTCGGGCAGGCCTTCCTACAGTACGGGTGTGACTGTACCGGTTATTGAAACGCCGGTTGAGCCGCAAAAGCCGCTGGAATTTGCCGATGTTGCCAAAACACACTGGGCGCACGCTTATATCGCAGACCTGGCGGAAAAAGGCGTCATGGAGGGCGACGGGACCGGTAATTTCTACCCGGAAAGGTTTATCACCCGCGAGGAATTTGTCAAAATTGTAGCGGTTGCCTTTGAAATTGAGGGCGGACAAGAGGACGCAACGTTTGAGGACATCAAAAATGGGGATTGGTTCTATCCTTATGTAACGGCGGCCGCGAAAAACGGGATTGTGAATGGGATTTCTGAACACGAGTTTGGCGTGGGGCAGAATATTACCCGCGAAGATATGGCGGTCATTTTAAGCGCGACCATGAAATGGAAAAACATTACCCTTGCAAAGTCGTCGGAAGTGATTCCGGGCGACCAGGACGCCATCAGCGGCTATGCGCAGGACGCAGTGCTGGAGCTGTTCCAGGCGGGCGTGCTGAATGGCAATGAACAAAACCAGTTCCTGCCAAAGGATTTTGCGTCCAGGGCAGAGGTTTCCAAAGTGGTGTCGCTGCTGCTTGCGCAATAAGACGGATATTTTAAGAGGACGGCCGGCCGTTTTTTGGCAGGGCGGAAGCCCAGGAAAGCCCGGCTGGCAGTTCCTCGGTATACGTATAAAACGGGAAGGGGATCCAGGCTGGGATTCCATATATCTTGACAGGAGGTAAAAACGGGATGAAAATCAAACGGATTGCCGCCGTTCTGGCGGCCTGCTGCCTGCTGCCTGTTTCTGCCTGGGCGGCAGAAGAAGTGCCGGAAATCCAGAAATGCCCCGAAGGCGTCATTACCCACGAGATGGTTTTGGTTGCCAATACAGGGCCGCTGGTCGCTATGTCAGAGGCGCCGGGCGGGGCGTTGATTGTAAACGAAAAGGCAGTTTCGCTGCTGAAGCTCAACGGGGACATCACAGAGGTTATCAGTTTTCAGACATTGGAAGAGCAGTTTTTGAAAGAGGGGGAAACACTCCGCTTTTGCAAGCCGTATTACGATATCTATACCAATCGCAATTACCTTTATGTGACCGCCGATAATAAGGAAACGTATGAGACGCGCACGCTGCTGCTGCTGCTTTTGTCGGATGGGCTTGAACAGGTGATGGAATCAGACCTCCAGCTCCTCAAATTAATGTTTTTTACAGACGGGACGCCGGTTGCCCGAAACAGCGACCAGCTCTATCGGATTGTAAACGGCAAGCCTGAGCTGTATCTGGATTTTTCCGGCGGCAAGCGGATGACGGGGGTAAAGCTGCATACATCTGAAATGGTCATGCGCAACGATACCCTGTATGCCTATTCTTTCACGAAATTTTATAAATTTAATACGCAGACCATGCAGTTTGAACAGATGCCGGCCGCCTGGGACAGCACCTTTGCATATGCGAATTACTGCCTGCATTTCCCCGGCCCGGACGGTATTTGGATAAAACCGACCAGCGGCTGGAATGCAAATGCATTTACGGCAGACGGTATACAAAAAGAAATCTTTAAGACCGCAAACGTGCTGAATGCAAAAATCAACACGAAAGAACGGTACCATTTTGCGAATGAAGACGGGACCATCCTGTTTTTTGAGGGGATGGGCGATAAAGGGAACGTCTATATGGTCCGCAAAATTTCTTAAAGAAGCTTTCCTGAAAACAATACGGCTGAAATGATGTGCCTAAATTGGGCAAATGAGGGAAGATAGGATGAAGGTTACGTTACATGCAAGGGTTAAAAAATTATTTGCTTTTTTGACTGCGGCCAGCCTGCTGGCCTCGCTGGCCGCAGTCCATGTAGCCGCAGTGGATTCCCATACCGCTGCGGCTGAACCTGCAATATTGTCCCAAAAAAAACCGGCGTATGCCAACGGGGTATATGGTCATTTATGGGAGGATGAACGGCTTTCGCCAAGGGGGGCGGTTGACGGCAGGAAAAATGCAGACGGCACATATAATACCGTTTATGCATGGGCGCCGGCCGGTACGAATATGTGGATTTACATTGATTTACAGAAAGTAACCACTTTTAATTTTATCCGGCTGTATAATTATATCAACGGCAATCAGTCAAACGGCTTCCTGACCCTGAAACTGGAGGCTGCGACAGAGTTTGAATGGGGAAGTGTCCAGGGGGTAGACGAATACGGGAAGCACGTTACCGAGGGGCCAATCCCGACAGGCTGGACGACCATTTATGAAGGAACTGTAAAGACAGGCGTGTATCCGGAAAGCTGTTGGAATACCTTTACATTTGATGAACCGATCACGGCCCGGTTTGTGCGGCTGTCTTCGCCGCAAAACTGCCGGATTATCGAATTTCAGGTGATGGATATTCCGGAAGCGGAAGACTTGCAGATCCAAAAGAAGCCCTCTGCGCCGGATACGCTGTCGGTTCCGCAGCATTCTTTGCCGGAGGAAATCAAAACATATCTGGCAGATAAGTACACATTGCAGGCGACGCTTGCAGACGGCACCGCTACCATGGTGTCTGTGCAGGATGTGCAGGCGGAATGTGACACCTTTGAGCCGGGGGAAAAGACGGTGACGCTGAAATATGGAACGGGTTCTGTTGCCCTTCCCATCACGGTAACGCCCGGTTCGTTTCATAATCTGGCGCTGAACAAAACAGCTGCGGCGGGAAGCGTCAACCTGCCCGAGGTTGGCGTCTACCAGGCAAGCCGCGCAACAGACGGGAAAATGGACACCAGCTGGAAGGTACACCCGAACGCTGCTGCAGAGGATTTATGGATGTGTGTTGACCTGGGCAGGGAAACGGAGGTTGACCGGGTGCGGATATCGTATTTTACATCTTCGGTTTCGGAAATACAGCTGCAATACTCCAATGACGAGAAGAATTGGGCAGAGGCTTTCCGGGAAACGGTGGAATCTGCAGAGCCCGTGGTGACTGCAAAGCCCACTGACACATTGGAGAAAACGTGGGAGGAGCCGATACGGGCGCGATATATCCGGATTAACGTCAAAGCAGGGGAAGGGTTCCATCCCGCTGTGCGGGAATTTGAACTGTACAATATCCCCGAAGAAGAAAAGCAGCAGCTTTTGTAAGGAGACAGTATGATGATGAAACGCTGTATGAGTGTTTTGATGGTTTGTATGTTAGCATTGACAGGCCTTCCGACCGTATTTGGAGAAGGGGAACAGCCGTCCCGGCTGCTGAGCAGTCAAATTTCCCATCCTCTGGTTAACAGCTATTATGCGATGGGGGGAGGGACAATCACCACCGAGACGGAGGAACAGCTGGAAGCCTATACAGAAGAGTATCTTACCCTGGATACAAACGCCTTTGCGGAAAAGATTATTTCCATGACCCCGGACGGGGTTATGCATGTAGGCAAGGATGTGAAACGGCCGGATTATGAGCTTGTAATTGCCAGGATGGGTATGCTGTATCAGAAATTTCGGCCGAATGACGAGAGATTGTGCGAAAAAATCCGTTTGGCGCTGCTGATTGCTGCATGCGAGTATGATGAAATCAAAAGGAACCCGCAGGGCAGAGATGACGGCTTTTACGGTATGGCTTACCGGATCCCCATCCATTTGGCCATTGGTTATGACGCAACCTATGCTTATGAAGGCTATACGTTGGAGGATCGTCAGCTGATTGAAGGCTATTTCAAGGAAATCTGCCAGCTCTATTATGAAGATTACAACGTCCCGGGCGCGCGGACCAACCTAAAGATCCTGAAGGGTATGTAGATCCTCTGCCGGATCTGGGCCTGCAGTTTGACGGCGGGAAGGAAGGCATCTGGGATCGGCATCCTATGAAGGAGGTGGCACAGGAAACAAACCGGAATTTTGTGTATCCCAATGGGTTTTACATTCCCACCAACGACACCCATGCCACCAGGTGGATTTTGGGCGAGGACGGCAAGCCCACCAACCTGCCGGAAAAACTGGAGCATTTGGATAATGTGGTGCTGAACCATTTCGGATATTACGGGCTGGTTCGGGGCGATGAAACCAATGCGCAGCACAGCGGCCTGATGTTTCCGAATACGACCAGCCGCAGCCACGGCCATGATAACACGCTGACCTTGAATTTCTGGAGCGGCGGCTATGAAATGCTGCCGGATCAGGGATACCCGACAAGGCCTGCGAACAACCAGTCTTTTCACAGGAGCCCGTTTGCGCATAACCAGGCGACTATCACACCGGTAGACCCGGTAGACCAGGAAAGGTATCAATACCAGTCAATCAGAGCAATAGTTTTGGCATATTACATCCGTCAAGCGAATCCGAAACAGGAGCAGCAGATAGAGAAATCCATGATTCTGCCG
>CALGRC010000049.1 GCA_937959315.1 uncultured Clostridia bacterium
TCCCTACACGACGCTCTTCCGATCTTGAAGGATGAGGACGGTACCCGGCTGAAAAGCACGGACTTGGCTTCCAGCAATAATACAGATAACCATGCTGCATGGTCTGGGACATCTGAACGCGAGGGGACAGACGGGGAAAACTTTGCGCATGCAGTGATTGATACCTTGGATGGTAACCGGGTAGTTAAGCTGTATGCAGGCAGCCTGGCCAGCTCTACTGAGCCGGGGATTAACAAGAGGGTGTCCATTTTAAACCGCGACCAGTTTACCGTCCGGTTCCGTACCAAACTGGAAAACGGCGTGGCGCGGCTGCGTTTGGGCGCAACTACCAATCCAAGCGACAACGGCCGTGTGGAACTGATGGAAGTGAGCGATGGGACTTTGACATTTTGCAATTCCGTCCTGGGTGTTTTGCCGGCAGCGGCAGAGGATGGCTGGATGCACTTTGCAGTTTCGGTATCGCTGGCAGACTGGACGGCCGACCTGGTGATGAATGGGACTGTGGTTGCCGAGGATGTGGCGATCCCCTATGCGCTGGCAGAAGGTGTGGAATATGTCACATTGGCGTTTGGAGCGCCGTTTACCACCACCCGGATGGGAGCAACCTATTATGACGATGTGGTGATTGACGGCGGGTGGAACAAGCTGGATGTCACAGTACCGTGCGCGGTTTATGAAAGCGGCGGCGGGGCGGCAGGCCAGCCGGCTGCGGCAGGCTCCTATGTGGCTAAAGCAGAGGCGGACAGCAGCAGCTATGGGAAACGGGAGAATGTAATAATTCTGGCATTGTACAACGGTACGGCGCTGGAAAAGGTGGCTATACAGCCGGTGACGATACAGGCCGAAGGCCATTCGGTGCTGGAAACGGAGGCGCTGACAGTGGATGAGGCGGAAAACCGTACGCTGAAGGCATTTTGGTGGGATTCCCTCAGCGGCCTGAAGCCGGTTTCTTTGGGGACCGGTGCAGAATAAGCAGGAAGCTACAAATTCGGAGGTCATTTTATGAGCAGAAAGAACGTATCAACAGCGGTAATCACTGCAATATGTATGGTGGCGGCGCTTTTGGCGCCGCTGCCGGCGTCCGTTTTGCCGGCGCAGGCTGCCGCGGCGGATATTTTGCATATGGATGAGTCCTTTGAGCAGGGCTATGAATTGGATACCCGCCTGTCGGAGTCCAGCAAGTTTGGTAGTAGCAGTACGGAATTTGGCCTTTGGGGGGAAGTAGTAGAGCGCAACAACGGCAGCGGCGACTATGCGTACATCAGCACGGTGGAGGTGGAAGACGGCGTCGCAATGGCGTTCCATCCCGGCGACGGCGTTGCCAGCTCGGCACAGCCGCGGATCGGCAAATACCTGGTGCCGGCCGATACCAGCGAGAGCGGGCAGCACCAGGTGCTGCTAAGCTTTTCGTTGAAAAAGGGCCCGACGGGCGGGAATGTGTACATTACCGCGACCGGCTGCGGCCAGACAAGGCGTAATGTTTTACAGGTGACCAATACAGGGCTGTCTGGCAGCAGCGACGTATCCTTTACGCCGTCTGAATGGAACCATTTTACCGTTTTGATTGATTATGATAATTGGACGTCTGATTGCTATATCAACGGCGAGCTGGCCTATGCCGGCAACGATATTGCAAAAAGCGGGACGGTCACAAAGGATTTCAGCCGTCTTGGCGTATTTTTTGCAGTAACGTTCCCGACCAATTCAGAGGTACATTACACGTATATTGACAATGTGAAGATTGTAGAACTGGGAGGGACCGGGTATGCGGCCGTGGACGATGCGCAGGGGACGGCTGCCGATTCTATCGTGCTGAGCACGGCCGCGCCGCTTGACCTTTCGTCTCTGGCAGGCTGCTATGCACAGGACGATGCGGGGAATACCGTCGCAGTAGCTGACGCAGCTTATTTAGATAAGGATATGACCCGCGCACGGCTGACCTTTGAACAGCCGCTTTCCTATGAAGCTTCTTATACCCTGCATGTGGATGGGGCGGCCGATGTGACCGGCCGGGCGTTGGCGGCGGCCATTGCATTCCAAACCCGGGCGCCGCAGGTTTTTGTGGATACGCCGGCATTGTATGCGGGCTCGGTTTCCGATGAAAACCTGTTGACCGAGCTGGCGGCTGGAAGCCTTGTGGCTGCGGCGCAAATTACCAATGAGCCTGCGCAGCCGATGGAAGCCACGCTGTTTGCCGCGCTGTATGGCCCGGACGGCGGCTTGGAAGATATCCGGGCCGCCCACAGGGACTATGCGGGCGGGGAAAGCTTTGTTTTGGAAACGCCGCCGATGGAGGTGGCGCAGACAGATGGGCGGACAGTCCGGCTGTTTTTGTGGGATAACCTGGAAAACGGCACATGGCTTGCAGATCCTGTAGAGCTGGGCGAACCGCTTCCAGCTACGCCGGAGGACGCAGCGGCGGAGGCACAGCCGGGACTGCGGCAGGTAAACATTGTAAATTTGGATACCAAAATTGCAACCCTTTATACAACCCTGGCTGCGGCACAGCCAAGCCAGCAGGTAAGCCTGGTGGTCCGCAACCAGGAATCGGATGAGAACGGCCAGGAGCTGAGCGGCCAGGATATTGACTGGGATGACCAAGATTCTGTAAAGACGCACATCCAATATCTCAACGCCGGTACGACCAATGCGAACGGTGTATACACGGTTTCGTTCGGCCTGCAAAATGAAATTGCGTATCTGGCCCACGCGCTGAGCGCGCAGAGCGGGGAACAATACCAGGCGGAGTTTTATTATGTCGCGCCGGAAAAAACCGAGGCGGCGCTGCAGGCAATCAATGCCGCTGCAAGCGCAGAGGAATTGTATACGGTGATTGTGGAGCAGGGCCGTGCGCTGCTGATGGATTTAAGCCAGTTCAATAACTGGACGCAGGAACAGCAGCAAACGGTGGCCAATATCATGTACCAGCTCCGCGCAGAGCCATATGCAACCGCCGATGCTGCCAATATTGCATTTCAGCAGGCAGAGCAGATACAGGCGATTGCACTGGCGGAAACCGCAGAGCAGGTAGCGGAAATTATTGCGTCATATGCGGAGGTATTGCAGTTTGAAGCGTACGACGCTTACGCAAATGTGCTGGCTGAGGATGCAGTAGAGGCGGTAAACCGCGCTATGCTGGATGTCAGCGCGTCTACAGGCCGCGATTTGATGGATGCGTTTAACGAGGCGGTCATTTTGAGCGGGGTGCAGTACGCCGAGAACTGGAGCCAGGTAAAAACCCTTCTTGCCGATTACCATGAAATTGTCGGTTTGGAAGCGGATGAAATAAACGATGCCCCGTCGGCTGCCTTTAAGGCGATTGCAGGCAATGGATACAGCAGCTTTTCTGCATTGCGGAGTGCATTTGAAAGCGCAGAACGGGAAGCAAGCTCCTCGTCTGGCTCCAGCAGCTCTGGCAGCAGCGGTGGCGGCGGTGGCGGCCGGGGAAGCAGTACATCCTCCGGCGGGAGCAGCTTTACAACCACCATCCCTCCCGAATCGATAGTGCAGGAACCGTTAGATCCGCCGGAGGATACCGAGCCTGTACAAAGTTATCAGGATTTGGATTCTGTCCCATGGGCGTCCGAGGCCATTGCGTCGTTGACCAGCCTAGGGATTGTCAACGGGAAAGCGGAAGGGGTATTTGCCCCCAATGACGCGGTTACACGGGAAGAGCTGCTGAAGCTTTTGCTGGTTGGATTGGATTTGAAAGCGGAAGATGCGCAAAACCCGTTTGCTGATGTGGCGGACGGCCAATGGTATGCGCCGTATGTTGCGCAGGGATATGCGCTTGAAATTGTAAAAGGGCAGGGAGATGGCACGTTTGGCACAGGGCAGGCGGTCACGCGGCAGGATATGGCGGTTATGGTATGCCAGGCGGCCGCGGCAGCCGGTATGGATCTGCCGGCCGGAGAACCGGCAGGGTTCGTAGATGCCGCGTCCATTGCCCCTTATGCGGCAGATGCAGTAGAAGCTGTCCATGCTGCGGGATTGATTTTGGGGATGGATGACGGGACGTTTGCCCCCCAAGCGCCTTGTACCCGCGCGCAGGCCGCCCAGGTGATATATCGCCTGTTGCAGCTTGATTAAAGGAACCGGGCAAGCAGCAGAGAATGGGAGGATGTTAGCAGATGAAATGGTTTAAAAAATATGCCGCTGTTGTTTTGGCTGCTGTGCTGGCGTGCAATATGTGCGCCCTTGCAGTGCAGGAGGAAAGCCAGGCGGCCGCTGAAAACGGGGAAGCCATACAGGTTTTGCTGGATTTACAGGTAATGCAGAATACTGCTGATGGGACATTTAACCCGGATGGCATCTTAACACGCGCAGATTTGGCGGCGGCTGCCGCAGTAATGGGCGGGTTGAGCGCATTGCACGATGCGGAAACCCTGAAAACAATGTACAGTGATTATTACCTGTTTGAAGCAAATGCCGGATTGATTGACGCAGCGGTGCAGCAGGGGTTGATTGCAACCTATTCTGACGGGCAGTTCCGTCCGGACGAGGCGGTTACCTATGACGATGTGTTTGAAACCTGTTTAAAGCTTTTGGGCTATGATGTATATGCGCAGAATATGGGCGGCGGGGAAGCCGGATATTTGCAGGCGCTTAGCCGGAGCGGGCTGGCCGTTGTAGGCGGCAGCCGGCAGGAGACCGCCAAAAGAGGCGTAACGGCAGAAATTTTGTACCGGGCGCTGGAGACCGATATGCTGCGGATGGTTGCCATGGGCGACTCGTATGAATATCAGGAACGGGAAGGCTGCAACCTTTTGACGGAGCGTATGGATTTACAGGTCGTGGAAGGAAGGGTTACGGCCAATGAATGGACAGCGGTTGACGCTGACAGGACCATGCCGGCTGGATTTGTGCAAATTGACGGGCAGACATACCGCGAAGCCGAAACAGGCGTTTCAGCGCTTTTGGGTTACCAGGTGAAGGCCTATTGCAGTGCGGAGGATGGAGAAACGTTGCGCGCAGCAGTAAAAATAGGGAAAGAAGAAGAGCTGCTGGCAGACGCAACGGATCTGATTGGGTACAGCGGCAATGTGCTGGAGTATGCAGATGACAACGGCAAGGTGCGGAACCAGCGGATTTCTGTATCGGCTGATATCATTTACAATGGCAAGGCGTATCCTGCATGCCCGAATGAGCTGTTTATTCCCGCGCTGGGAAGTGTGCGTGTGATTACCGATACCGACGGTACACAGACGGTATTTATCACCGATTATGAGGTATGTGTGGTGGATGCGGTCAATGTAGATGATTCGATTGTGTATGGGCGGTATAATAAGCCGATGGAATTGCGGCTGGACGGGCCGGATGTGTCCAGCATCATTACCGATTCTGACGGCAACCCCAGTTCTATGGGCGCCATGGAGGTTGGCTCTGTGCTGTTGGTTGCGGCCAGCGCCCAGAAAAGCCTTTATACGATTCAGGTGGTCACCCAAACGGTGTTTGGCGAGGTAGAAGGGATAGAACGGGATGTGGATGGTATTTCCGGATTGCAGATTGGGGGACTGTCCTACCCTGTTTCTTCCAAATGCAGCCAGGAGGAGCTCAATGCAGTTTTGCCGGGTGACAGCGGTACGGCTTATCTGGCCGGCGGCGAGATAGTATCCTTTCAAAAGGGGTCAGATGCAGGGGTTTATACCATGGCGTATCTGGACAAGGTAAAACGCAAGCAAGATGGGCTAGACCAGGCTGTTTGCCTGCGGCTTTTCACACAGGACGGTGTTTTTGCAGAGCTGGATTGCAGCGAAACCATGTATCTTGACAGCCAATCGGTGGATACCATGAGCGTATTGGCAGAATTGGAAGCGGCAGCCGATACTGTGGTACGGTATACCTTAGACAGTGAAGGCCTTATCAAACGGCTGGATTTGGCCTACACAGCAGAAGCGGGGAAAAACGATGCGGATACCCAAGGGCTTCGGCTGGAATACAAATCGACATCCGCGCTCAATTACCGCAGTTCCCCCAAGAGCTTTGCGGGCAAGGCCAATGTGGATGAAAATACGGTGATATTTTCCATCCCGGACGAGGATGCAAATGGCAACCGGAATGAAGATATGTATTCGATTTATGCAACCAGCAATTTGAAACAGGGAACAACCTATATGATAGATTCTTACCGGCTGGGGCCGGATTATGGAGTGGCGGATGCGGCCGTTTTGCATGTATCGCTGACTGCGTTTAAGGAAAATATATCAGCGGCGGCCGTGATAGAGCGTATTACCGAGGCTGTGGATGAAAATGGGGAACCCGTGCAGATGCTGTATGGATATAACAACAGCGGTGCTGTAAACGTAGTGGTGGGAGACCCGGCAATTTTAGAAAATATTACGCCGGGCGACGTTATCCGCTGGCAGACCTTCAATGGGAAAGCAGTCAATATACAGGAAATTTTTGACGAAGAGACGCGGACCATTGTCAATTTGGGCGGGCAGTCTTATCACAGCGGTAATTATTTTATTTATGCGGATGTATATTCCTACAGTGACGGGTTGTATTTGCTGACCACAGAGGATGTGACACAACCGCTGACCCGTAACGATTTGCTGTCGTTTATTTTAACCGCCTGCCCCATGTATGTGTATGACGAGGATGCGCGTGTGCCGCTGGTGGAAGGCTCGGCAGCGGATATCAGCGATTACCAGCATACCGGGACGGCGTCTAAGATGCTTTTGCACACGCAAAGCGGTACGCCAAAGCTGCTGGTGGTTTATAAATAAGAATGAGTCAACGGGGGCGGGGATTCAAATTGAAATTTCAGCGTTTTTCCGGCAGGACAGATAGAACGCGCAGCATTTACAGCCAGTGGCTGTTTTCCTACACATTGGTATTGGTCCTGCCGGTGGCGCTTTCCGTTTTCTTTTATTTTCAAAGCGTGGACATGATGCGGTCAGAAATTGAACGTGCCAATGCGGCTATGCTGCGGCAGACCCAGCAGGCGATTGACGGCCGGCTGGGGGAAGTGCAGCGCACTGCGCTGCAGGTGGCAATGAACCCGCGTATTTTGCAGGCGGTTACCAGTGAAGGGCAGGACGCCGCTACGCGGATGCGGTACTATAATGCCATGATTGAACTCAAATATGCTGTTTTGAACAATTCTTTTGTGGAAGAGTTCTA
>CALGRC010000050.1 GCA_937959315.1 uncultured Clostridia bacterium
CATAGGGATTGGCAAATTTATTGCGGTATTCTGCAATTTTCTCCGCCCTAGTTGCCACCGGATCATCGCTGTTTGCAATATCCTTACGGAAAATGATATTGGCTGCGCCTTCCGGTCCCATCACTGCTATTTCCGCCGTCGGCCAGGCAAATACCATATCTGCACCCAAATGCTTGGAGCTCATAGCAATATACGCACCGCCATAGGCCTTGCGCATAATGACATTGATTTTCGGCACGGTTGCCTCTGAATAGGCAAACAGCAATTTTGCGCCATGACGAATGATACCCTCGTGTTCCTGCGTCACACCCGGCAAATAGCCCGGGACATCGGTAAGGGTGACAATCGGAATATTAAAACAGTCGCAAAACCGGACAAACCGCGCAGCTTTATCGGAAGAATCAACATCCAGCGATCCAGCCATAAATTTAGGCTGGTTCGCCACAATACCCACAGTAGAACCGTTCATACGTGCAAAACCAATCACAATGTTTTTTGCAAAATCCCTCTGGATTTCCATAAATTCCCCATCATCGACCAGTTCTGCAATAACCTCCAGGACGTCATATGCCTTATTGCCATCCTCCGGCACAATGGTGTTGAGCTTTTCAGATACACGGTTGATATCATCCTGCGTAGTATAGGCTGGGCACACAGAAAGGTTATTATCAGGCAAAAAACCAATTAAAGCGCGTACCATAGCAATGCATTCCCTATCGTCCTTGGCTTTAAAATGAGCCACACCGCTCTTTTCGCTGTGGGCCGCCGCACCGCCCAGTTCTTCGCTGGTTACATCCTCACCCGTAACCGATTTGATAACCTGCGGCCCAGTAATAAACATCTGACTGGTATTTTCTACCATAAAGACAAAATCAGTAATAGCTGGCGAATAGACCGCCCCGCCGGCACACGGCCCCATAATAACTGAAATCTGCGGGATAACGCCCGACGAAATGGTATTGCGGTAAAAAATTTCCCCAAAACCAGACAGCGCGTCCAACCCTTCTTGAATCCGTGCGCCGCCCGAATCGTTCATGCCCACGATAGGAGCGCCCATCTTCAATGCCATGTCCATAACCTTACAGATTTTTTTTGCATGCATTTCGCCCAGAGAACCGCCAATCACAGTAAAATCCTGTGCATAGGCATATACCAAACGGCCGTCCACCGTTCCGTAGCCAGTAACAACCCCCTCTGCAGGCGCTTTGGTATTGGGCATATCAAACTCCTGACAGCGGTGGGTGACAAATGCATCGATTTCCACAAAGCTCCCTTCATCCATCAGCAGCGCCAACCGTTCTCTGGCAGTCAGCTTTCCAGAGCTGTGCTGCTTTTCAATCTTTTGGGCACCGCCGCCCTGTTCAATTACCTGGCGGCGTGCTTGAAGATCGCTTAACTTGTCGCTCATACCTGAAACCTCCATTCATTGATTTAAAACTGGGTATCTTCCATGGGTCACTTGGCAAAAAATCCAGCAACGGAACCATTTGTTACAGTAAACCCAAATTTTAGCCTTATTCTATCTTTTCTACACTGAATCCTTTTTTCCTCTTTTTTTTCAAAATTTTTTGCGAATTTTTTAACAATGTTTTGTGAAATACCCTCTCAAATTCAAGTAGGTCACATGCTGCCCTGCTGCAAACGGTTCCATTGCCGCTGTAAGTAAAACAGTATGGAATCCCAGCCGCCTCAGCAAATGCTCTGACACCCCAGTTCCACATACCACATCCACTATATCCCTGCGTTCTACAAAATTGAGCATCGCCTTGCCAATTCCATAATCCAGCATCTCATATCCCGGGGACACAGCAATGTGCTCTAGCACCGCATGGCTAGGAAACAGCCGCAATACGCCCGCCCCCACAACGCAGTCCCCGTCAAACGCCGCCAAAACAAACGTATTATCATGGACAGCAATATTTTTCAAAAATTCCCGGCATAATCCAGCATCTGCCGTTGGTTTGATTTCAATCATGTTTGATCCCCCATCAAATATGCAATTTCACGTTCGCTCAAATGCCGCCAGCGGCCAAGCGGAAGCGTACCCAGCCGCACGTTGCCGATAGCCACCCGCTTTAAATGGCGCACATCATGCCCAATGGCTTCTACCATTTTGCGTACCTGCCGGTTGCGTCCCTCATGGATGATAATTTCCAGCCGCGTTGTATTGCCTCCGGTATCCAGCACCCGCGCCTTGGCCGGGCTAGTCTTCCGGCCGTCAACCATTACGCCGCGGCACAGCTTGTCCACCTCGGCACGTGTTACCGTCCCTGAAACAACCGCCTCATAGGTCTTGTCAATTTCATGTGCCGGATGGGTGACCCGATATGTAAATGCCCCGTCATTAGACAACAACAATAGCCCTTCCGTATTATAATCCAGCCGGCCCACCGGATAAACCCGTTCTGCAATATCGCCCGAAACCAATTCCATCACCGTTTGGCGTCCCCGGTCATCTGAAACTGCTGATAAATACCCTGCCGGCTTATTGAGCATCAAATACCGCAGTTTTTTTTCCTTGCCAACCGGCTGGCCGTCCACTTCTACCCGGTCATTTTCTGTTACCCTTGTCCCAAGTTCCGTCACTACCTGCCCATTCACCGTTACACGGCCTTCCAAAATCAGCTTTTCCGAAGCACGCCGGGACGCCACCCCTGCCTCTGCCATGAATTTTTGTAACCGTTCTTCCATTTGTGATACCTCACCATCCGTTTTTAATTCCTGCCGCCGGTACACAGCAGCATCCATTCCTGTAATATTTGCTTCCATCCATCCAGCAATTTCTTCTTTTCCTGTTTTCCAACATATCCGCTGGTTATCGCCGGGACACTTGCTACCAAGTTATCCCTCATAAATACATCCACCTGGCCGGCAGGCTGTTCAAACCCCACCGGCGCTTCCAAAACGTCCGGAATTTTCATATCCACCATAATATCCGGTACAGTGCCCTTTTTGGCAGGAACAGACAAACTGCTTTGTGCAATGACGCCAATTTCTGGCTGTATCCCGCCGGCAACATCCACTGTACGCAAATAATCGCCTGCTTGTAAAACCGGATACAGTTCATATTGGTCAAATGCATAGTTGAACATTTTGATATGGTCGTTCCAATCATCCGGCGCATTAAGTGTCACTGCAATAACCTGAAACCCATTGCGGGTAGCGCTGCTAACCAAGCACCGCCCGTCCTTTTTGGTGTATCCTGTTTTGACACCATCCGCCCCCTCATAAAGGGACAGCATTTTATTATGATTTTTCAAAAGCCTGCCATTTTCCTTACCCTGCCATGGAATCCGCGCCTCTTTGGTCCCTGCAATTTTTGCAAATTCGCTGTTTTTCATCCCATAACGTGTAATTTGCGCCAAATCATACGCGGTTGTATAATGCTGCGGGTCGTCCAACCCATTGGGGTTTTGGAAATGGGTATCCAACACGCCAATTTCCGCGGCCGTTTGGTTCATCAAATCAGCAAACGCCTCCACACTGCCCGATACCCGCATAGCAATCGCAACCGCCGCATCGTTCCCCGAATGCAGCATCAATCCATACACCAAATCACGCAGCGTCATGACTTCCCCATGCGCCAGATAAATAGAGGACCCTTCAACCCCAACGGCCGACGGGTGAATCTCAAACGGCTCATCCAAATTACCAGATTCCAAGGCACAAATGGCCGTCATAATCTTTGTCGTACTAGCCATGGGAAGCTGCTGCCGGGCATTCTTTTCATACATCACACTGCCAGTCATCGTATCAATGAGCACAGCGCTTTTTGCAGATACCTGCGGCGTACCGGCTTCTGCCCGGCATCCAACCGGCAAAAACAAGCAACAGATTGCCAAGCAAATCCATCGTTTCAAAAAAATCACCTACCCCTATTTCAGTATAGTAGGTAGGTAATCTATTTATGCTTCTAATCATCCAGTACAATGGTGGTTTTGTCTGTTTTCTCTGCTGTCATATCTGCGCCGCTAGTATCAGCAGGCTTTGCTTTGTCCTCATCTTTTTTCAGCTTCCCCTGGATAAATTGGTTAAACTTATTGAGTACATCCGGCACCATATCCACCAGCCGGTCAACCGTTGACATATTGTTGGAAACCGGGATCAGACGCACCTGGTCGGCGCTGACAACTAAGAAGCCTACCGGATGGATGGACACCCCGCCGCCGCTCCCGCCCCCAAACAGGGTATTGTCATTTTTAGGCTCCATAGGCTTTGCACTAAATTCCGCGCCGCCTGCGCCAAATCCAAACGACACACGCGAAATGGGGATAATTGTCGTACCGTCTGGGGTCTGCACCGGGTCGCCGACAATGGTATTGACATCTACCATCTGCTTGATATGCTCCATAGCAACACCCATCAAACCTTCAATCGGACTATTTGCCATTTTTTACACCGCCTTTTTGTATTTTTGATTTACAAGCAAGTAATGATACAATACCATCAGTGAAATTACAATGGTATCAACGAGCCGAATCCGCAATATACTGGAAAACAACACATGAAATCCACGGCGATTAAACACAGGCGTCAGTTGGAATTTGTGGTGTTCCACTGTTACGAACCGATCTAGCTGCGCATAAATATTGTAGAGCAAGCCCCAGGCCACACCTGTAACAATTCCCGTTTCAGCGGCATCGCCCAGGCCAAATTTCAAATCCAAATCCAGCTTTTCCAAAACCAGCCGGTTCCGGATTCCCTCCCTGCTCATAAGCATAGTATACTCTATCTTACGGAAAAAATAATACCCTTTTTGCAGCAGCGCAAATACATGTCCATCTTCTTTTTGTCCCGGCTGCTGTTTTTCTTTTTCTTTTTTCACATGTGCCGCTTCCCGATTATCAGGCAATGGGACGGTGAACAAACGCCCAAACACCTGAATGCCAAACGTTACACGGCAAACATCATCCTGCCTTTTTTCCAGCGTCAGTATAACCCTGATGGTAGAAAACAGCAAAACAGAAAACAGCAGGAGCACAAAGCCAATCAAGCAATAAATCCAGACCCACAAAGGCCCCACGCCCCTTTCTTCATAGTCTGTCCTATTTCCCGTCTTCTAAACCCTCTCGCGTCAGCCGTTCTTCTTCCACATCCACCTCCGGCAACTCGTCGAGTGAATGCAGCGAAAAACAACGCAAAAATTCTTCAGTCGTAGCATACAGCACCGGCCGTCCCGGCGCGTCCAGCCGTCCCACCTCGTCAATCAGACCCATATCCACCAGCCGGTTCATAGCGCCGTCGCTGTTGACGCCCCGGATAAATTCCACGGTACCGCGTGTAACCGGTTGATTGTACGCGACGATAGACAGTACTTCCATTCCAGCATTGGAGATAGACAGCCTGCTTTTCTTTTCCCGCAGGAGGCGGATGCAATCATAGTATTCACTCTTTGTACACAACTGATAGGACTGCTCCAACCGCATCAGCCGGATACCGCGGGTAATATCTGTATCATACCGCCGTTCGATGTCCGCAAGCGCCTGCTGCAATTCCGGTATTGGCGTCCCTGTCGCTTCACTCAGCCGTTCGATCGGCACCGCATCCCCTGTGGCAAACAAAATACCCTCAATGGCAGCCTGCAAAGTATCCTTATCCATCCAGGCCACCCCCTGTCTCCGCTTGCGGCTGTCCAATCTTTAAATACAGCCTATCCCCCTGCCCGCAAGCTTGTACCTGTCCCAGTTTTACCAGCTCTAAAATTGCCAAAAACAGCGCTACAGCCTCGCTTTTGCTGTTGACAGCAGAAAAAACCTGCGAAAAACGCATGCTGCCCCGGCGCAATTTCCTTACCAATCCGCGCGATGTTTCCCGCACCGATATTTTTTCATGGCCAACAATCCCTTGAAAGCGGCTTGCCGGCGGAGGTGCTTTTCGCTCGGTTTTTTCCAACACTAGTAAAAATGCATCTAAAAGCTTGTCCACACTGCTTTTTTCGACTTGCTGCTTTACCGGCGGAAAGTCAAGTTCCTCCGGCTCCTTATACACGGTAAACAAGCCTTCCATCTGCCGTTTTTCAAACAGCGCCGCAATCAGCTTCATTCTGCGTCGCTGTTTGAGTGCCTCTGTCAAATTCCGCGCAATCTCTTCCGCATCATCTTCTTCCTCATGCTTAGGCAGCAGCTCTTTGGATTTTAAATACAGCAAGTTAGACGCCACCATTAAAAAATCGCTGGAAAGCTCCAAATCCATCTGCTGCATCCGTTCCAAATAGGCAATATACTGCTCTGTGATGGCGATAAGCGACACCGAACAAATATTGAGCTTATTTTTCTTTATCAAATGCTCCAATAGGTCAAGCGGCCCTTCAAAAGCCTGGACTTTAAACGTCAGCTGCTCCATTGATCAAAACACCAGTCCCGTTAGGAAATTGATAAACAAAAACACATACCGGGCCAAAAAATTCAGCACCGGCGAAAGCAACCCAAATATCAAAAGTACAAAAAATATCAGGCCAATATACCGCTCATACTGGTAAAATACCGCTTTATACCGGTAAGGCAAAAACTCTAGCAGCACCTTCGAGCCGTCCAAAGGCGGAATCGGGATTAGATTAAATACCATTAAGCCCACATTTAAAACGACACAGTATGAAACAATCGTATACAAAAATTCTGTCACTGCATTGGCAGGTGCATATTTCCCCATTGCGGCCAACACAAAACCAAATACAATGGCAAGCAAAAAATTAGCAAACGGCCCGGCAAGCGATACGATAATAATGCCCTTCCGCGGATTTCGGAAATTATTGGGATTAATGGGTACCGGCTTGGCCCACCCAAAATGAAACAGCAACAGGCACAGCGTCCCGATCAAATCCAAATGGTGCAGCGGGTTCATACTCAGCCGCCCGCTGTATTTTGCCGTATAATCCCCCATTTTCAGCGCTGCCAGCCCATGTGCATATTCATGCGCCGTCAGCGCAATGAGCAGTGCCGGCAAACTGAGCAGCAGCTCCAGCAGCATTCCCTTGATATCGAACAACTCGTCACATCCTTATTCAGCAATATCATTGCGTATCAAATCTTCGTAGGTTTCCCGGCGGACAATTAATTTTGCGCTGCCATCGCGCACCATCACAACCGGCGGCCGCGGGATACGGTTGTAATTGCTGGCCATGGAATAGTTATATGCACCGGTTGACATTACCGCCAGCAAATCCCCCGGGCACATTTTCGGCATATGCGCATCCCGTATTAAAATATCACCCGATTCACAGCATTTCCCGCAAACGGTAACAACTTCTTCCGGCTGATCCATTGCCCGGTTGGCCAAAAGGCCG
>CALGRC010000051.1 GCA_937959315.1 uncultured Clostridia bacterium
TTCCGATCTCGTTGAAATCCATCGGTGAGAGCGCTTTCAAGAACTGCAAGGTAGACAATTTTACCATCCCTGCCGGCGTGGAATATATCGGCGCCAATGCGTTCCTCGGCACCGAAATGGTATATAATCTGATGGAACGTGTGTGGGACGGCGGCGACCCCTTTATTGTCATCGGCGGAGAGCTGGTATGCTATTTTGGGGACGATCCTGTGGTTACCGTACCGGATGGCGTCAGGGGCATTGCCACCGATGCCTTCTCCCTTGCCCGCACCGAAGGCTGTAAGGTTACCTCTGTCACGTTACCGGACAGCGTGGAATACATTGCGGAAAGCGCTTTTGGTGCGCAGTCGGAACTAACTACGGTAAACTTTGGCAGCGGCTTAAAAGAGATTGGGTTTGGAGCCTTTGGCGGCTGCGCCAGCCTGAACAATGTCGTGCTGCCGGAGGGGCTGAAAAAAATCGGCGATAACGCATTTGCCGGCTGCAGCTCGCTTGACAGCATCAGCTTTCCCGGCACACTGGAAACCCTCTATCCGGGAA
Organism: uncultured Clostridia bacterium; assembly: GCA_937959315.1. GTDB lineage: Bacteria > Bacillota > Clostridia > UMGS1810 > UMGS1810 > CALGRC01. Next base: position 541 of record CALGRC010000051.1, read on the forward strand.
GCCTTAGGGCTACCCCGTATTGGGAGAACCTGCCAGGGGGCGAAAACTATCTTGGCAGCGTATTCTGCTTTAAGGAAACCGAACTGGATCCCTGGTCGCCGTTCCATGTCGATGTCCGTCCCGGTACGCTGGGGATAATGGAATGGCAATCCAGCCAATATGACACTACCATGTCCCTCCCGGACGGTCTGCGCTATATCGGACCGGACGCATTTCCCGATGGGATGTACGAATTAGTTGATTTTACCCTGCCGGAAAGCGTCACCTATATCGATCACGAGGCCGGCGTTCCAATAAGCGCCGTGCGTGATTTACCTGACGCCCTGACCTATATCGGCGACAAGGCGTTTTCGGGACATTCGATTGACATCAGCTATTTGGAAATCCCCAATGGCGTGAAGTATATCGGAGAAAAAGCTTTTGGCTATATCAATACCGACTCATCCCAAAAAATGGACGTCCGCCTGCCGGACAGCCTGGAATATATGGAGTGGGCGGCGTTTGAGCACAATAACATCGGCCAGATCACCAACTGGCCTGCCGCCATCACCACATGGAATGACTTTTTGCTTGGTTGCCAGATGGACGCCCTGACCCTGCCGGACACCATCCTCAACGTTCATAGACTGACCTCGTATTCTAGTCCTGTCATGAACCTGAACCGGGTAAAGGTGATAGAAGGTTTTTCCGGCTATGGATACGCTGATATATATACTTCTGACACCATCCAGCCGGGCAGCGGAACCATCCTGATGCCCAATGCGGAACGGGTGTTCCCCAATACCCATATCGGCGGCGCTGGCGCAGGCGTGGTGGCCATACCCAATATGGATGTTTACGTCCCCTTCAACGGTGTTGATGAAGGCTTTGACGAGCATTTGAATGTTGTCATCTTTGAGCCGTCCATGCTGGAAGGGCTGCCCTCTGCGCCACCGAGCGCCGCGCCAATGGTCGGCTCCTTTACCGATGTGCGGACAAACAACTGGTTTGCAGGCGCGGTGGAGTACGTGGTGAATAACGGCCTCTTTTCCGGCGTGTCGGACACCTCGTTCGCGCCCAATGAACCTGTTACCCGCGGTATGCTGGTGACGGTGCTGTGGCGGGCCGCGGGCGAGCCTTCGGCAAGTGCAAGCGCCTTTGCGGACGTACCGGCGGATGCGTGGTACGCCAAGGCGGTGGCATGGGCGAACGCCAACGGCATTGTACAGGGCTATGACGCTTCCACCTTTGCCCCGGACGACCGCATCACCCGCGAGCAGCTTGCCGCCATTTTCCAGCGGTATGCGGGCTTTAAGGGTATGGAAACTTCCGGGCGTGGCGACCTGTCGCAGTTCGGCGACACGGGCGCGCTGTCGGGCTGGGCGCAGGAGGGCGTGTCCTGGGCGGTCGGCGCGGGGCTCATCTCCGGCAAGGGGGACGGCGTCCTTGACCCGCAGGGCGCCACCACCCGCGCAGAAGCCGCGGCGATCTTGCAGCGGTTTTTGGAAAAGTAATAAATAATACGCCTTCGCAAACGAAGGCAGAAAGATACAGCGAAAGCCGTTCGCAGGAAGGTTTTACTTTCCTGCGGACGGCTTTTTTCTTTTTTTCGCCGGCTTTTTAATCAGCGTGCGCCCCTCTTGATTTGAGGCTATAAGAAATCTATTCTGAAAAATTTTTAACTTTTTTTAATTTCCGAGTTGCCAAAAGGACATGTTTTGCACTCCTTAAATGAAAGGGAAAAACAACACCGACTTTCGCAAAGAAAGGAGGTGAGAAAATGAAAAAATCCAAGTCTTATGAGGAGCGCATACAAAATCAATTCGGCGGTTTTTGCACCCGTATTTTGAAGAACGAAGCAAAATACATCTATCGGGAATTAAGTAATCAGGCGGTAAAAGAAAAGGTGTTTGACGAACTTTCTGATAAAGAACTTTCCGAATTGGCGGTATACGATAATTACTTCAATTCGGAGCATGTATTCAATGTTCACGGAAAAGAGGTAGTTGTCAACGGCGATTTGCTGGCGGAAGCGTTGGAAAAACTTCCGGCGGATAAAAGGGACGTCATTCTGCTGTCATACTTCCTTGAAATGACGGACGCTGAAATCGGGAAAGAACTTGACACAGTAAGGCAAAACATTTCAAAACGCCGTGCCTACATACTGAAACTGATGCGCAAATATCTGGAAAAGGAGGGTTTTGAATGGCCGCAAACGTGAAAAATCTGCCTTTATCGGTTATTTTTGCCGCAAAAAGCGGTGACGGACAGGCTTTAGGCGCTGTATTAAACCACTACCAGCGGTACATACGCAGTTTGGCGACAAGAACGCTTACAGACGAATGTGGAAACAAAGTTTATTATGTTGATGAGGAAATACGCCTGCGTCTGGAAGCACGGTTGATTTACTGCATTGTAGCAGATTTCAAAATCTTGCCGGTATAACATTCCGAGGCGGGAGCACGTTTCCCTTTCCGTGCTCCCTGCCTTGGTTATCATTCCGTAAAAGCACATTTTAAGAAATGTGTTTTTACAGGCTGATAAATGCCGATTGTTCTTTGACAAAGAAAGCGGATTTTCCGCAGAATAGGCAAACAAACACATTCCGTCCGTGCCGAGCTTTACAGAAAATGCGCCGAGACGTCAGGACAAACGATTTTTGTTTCATCATTACCCCCCTTTCTTTTTATCTGTCCTAAGACCGAGCGAGAACCATTTTACCGTAATTGCAGGATTGGCAGCCTGCAAGCCATGACGCACAGACGGTATAATGATACTCCCGCCTTGAACGCGTCACGGCATTGGGCGGCTGGACGAGAACCGTGCAGGGGTGCCTGCGACAATGTATGAAATACATTGCGCAAGCCCGTGGAGCGCAGCCGGCGCCGTTTGTATTTGCTGTAACTATATTTGTAATAGTGTACTTGCTGTCTTTCATAAGATGTATTATCTCTTTCTCACAGGAGGTATCCAAATGAACGACAATATGGCATATTTAACTGATACAAGTAAAATATCTATAGATAAAATGAATTTTATAATCACAAATTTTCGCCCTAAACATTCAGATAAATATAAAGAAATAAAGTCTGAAATAGAAAGAAAACTTTTTGATGTTTTCAAAAAGTATGCAATTAGGCATTGAAAGTTATGATATAGCGCGTTATAATATGAGTAATATGGGCGGCTCATATCATAACATCGTTATGGAGGTATACGATGTTTGACGCTATATATACACGACAATCTATTGACAAAGCGGACAGTATATCAGTAGAAAGTCAGCTTGAATACTGCAAGTATGAGACACGCGGTAATCCGTATAAAGTATATTCAGATAAGGGATACAGCGGCAAAAATACTAACCGTCCCGGTTTTGAAGAAATGATGAGCAACATTAAGGAAGGCAACGTCTCAAGAGTTATCGTCTATAAGTTAGACCGTATTAGCCGTTCTATCTTAGACTTTGCAAATATGATGGACATATTTGGGCAATACAATGTCGAGTTTGTTTCGTCAACAGAGCGGTTTGATACGTCAACACCTATCGGACGGGCGATGCTGAATATCTGTATTGTCTTTGCACAGCTTGAGCGCGAAACAATACAAAAAAGAGTTGCCGATGCTTATTACTCACGGAGTAAGCGGGGTTTCTATATGGGAGGGCGCATTCCGTATGGTTTCTCAAAAACAAGCACCGTAATAGACGGTATAAAAACGTCTAAATACGTTCCTGTCCCAGAAGAAGCAGAACAAATAAGGCTGATGTATTCTATGTATTCCGACAGTAAACATTCACTTGGTGATATTATTGCATACTTTAATGAACATGGAATAAAAAATCTTCGAGGTGGAATGTGGAGCGTAGGCAGAATCAGCGATATGCTTCGCAATCCTGTATATGTAATGGCAGACGCAGATGTGTATGACTTTTTTATTAGTCAAGGTGCAAATGTTATAAATCCTGTTTCGGATTTTACCGGATATAATGCGTGTTATCTATATCAGGGGAATAAGTCTAAAACAAGAAAGCAGCTTGATTTAACCGATAAGGAAATTGTACTGGCGCCTCATCAGGGGATTGTTTCTTCAAAAGATTGGATAAAATGCCGTTTGCGCTGCTTGAATAACAGACAATCAACGCAAACGTGCAAAGCGAAAACTTCATGGCTGGTCGGCAAAGTAAAATGCGGAAAATGCGGTTATGGTCTTACGATTGTGAAAGCAAATACGAAATGGCACAGATATTTTGTATGTGCGACATCTCTCGCAACAAAAAAAGCGAATTGTCAAGGTACAGGCGGCACAGTTTATGCTGATGTATTAGAAGATTATATTATAAAGGCGATTCGAGAAAAATTATCAGAATTCAAAACGCTTACTTATCAATCCGAACAAAAAAGCAAGCCAAAAGTCAATGAAAATAAAATACGTTTGTCTGAAATAGACAAAGAGATTGACGATCTGCTTTCCAAAGTGGTCGGGGCAAATACTGTTTTAATGGAATACATCAACAAAAAGGTTGAACAGTTAGATACAGAGAGAAAAAATCTTCAAGAAGAAATAGTATCACTTACCCATAACCAAAATGCAAAAGATATAGAAACAGTAACCAACCACGTTGAAACTTGGGATAGTATCAGCTATGAAGATAAGCAATCTGTTGTTGACACATTGATTAAAGTTATACGTATTGCCGACGGCAATATAGAGATAACTTGGAACATTTAAGGCGTATTTATATAACGCCGTTTTTTAAGATATTTTTACTTGTATCATTCTGTTTCGGTGAAGCCCTCCGGCTGGTGGAAGACCAACTCAAAAATCCGCCAAAAACTGGCTGTGGCTGCAAAGGGATGTTTCACTAAAAAAATTCGAAAAAAACAGGTTGCCCCGAACATTGCGTTTGGGGCAATCTGTTTTTATTTATATTTTCCGGTACGCCTGTACTGCCCGGTGTACACATTGCTGTGCCAGCAGTGCCTCCCGTTCCGGCACTGGCTTGTCAAAAGCGCGGAACGCATTGCCAATACAACTGTTTCCCGTCAAACATTCGTACCACACCAGCCCCAGCGCATACCGCCCCAATCCAAAGGATGCATGAAAGGTATCCCGGTGCATGGCAAGACCTTCCTGATATAAATATTGAAATGCCTGGCCGCTAGGAATGATACCCACACCGCCCAGCTCAACAGCCGCCTTTGCATATGAGGCTTGCACATCCGCAAACATATCTGCCTGATCGGCATAGCCCAGTTCCTGGCACAGACGATAGCTGTTTTGCTCATACGCCCAGGTTTGGTGCAGCAAAAGCGCAGCTTTTGGCGCATGATAGCGCACATAGCCGGCCAGCCGGTTTAAATAGGGCTGGAAGGTCTCATATTGGGGGCTTAGGTGGCTGACCTGCTGCAAGGTCACCACATCCCACATATCGCTTTGCAGCGCCTGCCGGATAGAAACCTGAATGCCCGTGCTGTGGCCGTTAAATTCAAACCCATACGCCGCGTCCCCGTTTTCCATATGGATGAAATGCCGGGACAGCGGGCAGCCGCCAATCATCAGATTGACTGTTTTCATTTCATATCCTTCGCTTTTTGCAATTTCGTGCAAATACCGCATCGCGTCCTGCGAAAAGCTATTGCCTATGGCCAATACCTTCAACCGCCATCCCCCATTTCTATTTTTCTTTATCATACCACGCCACTGCAGTCCACGTCAAGTAAGGCAAATGATTGTTTTTCCCTTGCATAACCAGTGAATTTGGGATATAATAAAACATATCTTACACAGACATCATTTCATACAAAAAGGATTCCAAGCTACAGCAAATCTTTGTGCAACAAAGCAGGGGAACGGCATTGACATTTATTTAACAATGTAGTATACTAAGTTTGTTAAATAAATGTCAATATAAAACCCGCGAAACCAACGATTACGAATGGGAGGACTGGAGTATGGCAAAAAAAGTGGAAGTGCCGGCCGTAATTGACAATGTGGATGCACTCGTTGCAAAAATGAATGTCATGCGCGAAGCACAGCGCAAATTTGCAGAATTTACGCAGGAGCAGGTGGATAAAATCTTCTACGAGGCAGCCATGGCCGCCAACAAGCAGCGGATCCCGCTGGCCAAAATGGCGGTGGAGGAAACTGGTATGGGCTGCATGGAGGACAAGGTTATCAAAAACCACTATGCCGCCGAATACATTTACAATGCGTACAAGCACACCAAAACCTGCGGCGTCATTGAAGAGGACACCGCCTACGGCATCAAAAAAATTGCCGAGCCCATTGGTTTGATTGCCGCAGTTATTCCAACCACAAACCCAACATCTACGGCAATATTTAAAACCCTAATTGCTTTGAAAACCAGAAATGCAATTATCATCAGCCCCCACCCCCGCGCCAAGAGCTGCACCATTGAAGCGGCAAAAATCGTCTTGGACGCGGCGGTCAAAGCCGGTGCTCCAAAGGATATCATCGGATGGATTGATGTGCCGTCGCTCGAGCTCACCAACGAGGTGATGAAAAGTTCGGATATCATTTTGGCTACCGGCGGCCCCGGCATGGTCAAGGCGGCCTATTCGTCCGGCAAACCGGCCATTGGCGTCGGCCCGGGCAATACGCCGGTTATCATCGACGAAACGGCTGATATCAAAATGGCGGTAAGCTCTATCATTCACTCCAAAACCTTTGACAACGGTATGATTTGCGCATCCGAACAATCGGTTACCGTGCTGGAGAGCATCTACGACGAGGTCAAAAAGGAATTTGCCGCACGCGGCTGTTATTTCCTAAAAGGCAGCGAGCTGGACAAGGTACGGAAAACCGTAATTATCAACGGCGCGGTCAATGCCAAAATTGTCGGGCAGACAGCATACAAAATTGCAGAAATCGCAGGCGTAAAGGTGCCTGAAACCACCAAAATTTTAATTGGCGAGGTAGAATCGGTAGACATCTCTGAAGAATTTGCACACGAAAAGCTTTCCCCAGTCCTCGCTATGTACAAAGCCAAAGATTTTGACAAAGCCATTGCCAAGGCAGAACGCCTGGTGGCAGACGGCGGCTATGGGCACACCGCGGCGCTGTATATCCATCCGGCACAATCGGAAAAAATTGCGCGCCACGCACATGCAATGAAAACCTGCCGCATTTTAATCAACACCCCGTCCTCGCACGGCGGCATCGGCGATTTGTACAACTTCAAAATGGCGCCTTCCCTTACGCTGGGCTGCGGCTCCTGGGGCGGCAACTCGGTGTCTGAGAACGTTGGCGTCAAGCACCTGCTCAATATCAAAACGGTTGCCGAGAGGAGAGAAAACATGCTGTGGTTCCGCGCGCCTGAAAAGGTCTACTTCAAAAAAGGCTGCATGCCGGTCGCCCTGGATGAGCTCGGCACCGTCATGGGCAAGAAAAAAGCATTTATCGTCACCGATACCTTCCTGTATCAGAACGGTTATGTCAAACCAATTGAAGAAAAGCTCAATTCCATGGGCATTATGCACACCTGCTTTTACGACGTTGCGCCTGACCCGACGCTGGGCTGCGCACTGGAAGGCGCCAAGCAGATGACACAGTTTGGCCCGGATGTTATCATTGCGCTGGGCGGCGGCTCTGCCATGGATGCGGCCAAAATCATGTGGGTGCTCTATGAACATCCGGATGTCAATTTCATGGATATGGCAATGGACTTCATTGATATCCGCAAGCGCGTCTATACCTTCCCGAAAATGGGTGAAAAGGCATATTTCGTTGCCATCCCGACCTCGTCCGGTACCGGCTCGGAGGTCACGCCGTTTGCCATCATCACTGACGAAAAGACCGGCACCAAATACCCGCTGGCCGACTACCAGCTGATGCCCAACATGGCAATCGTTGACGTAGACAATATGATGAGCCAGCCCAAAGGGCTGACCAGCGCTTCGGGTATCGACGTTATGACCCACGCGCTGGAAGCCTATGTATCGGTGATGGCAACCGACTACACCGACGGACTGGCGCTCAAGGCCATGAAAAATGTCATGACCTATCTGCCAAGCGCTTATGAAAACGGCGCCAACGACCCAATCGCCCGTGAAAAAATGGCGGACGCCGCCTGCATGGCCGGTATGGCGTTTGCAAACGCCTTCCTGGGCCTCAACCACTCGATGGCGCACAAGCTGGGCGCATACCACCACCTGCCGCACGGCGTGGCAAACGCGTTGCTGCTGACGACCGTTATGCGCTATAACGCCGAGGATGTCCCCACCAAAATGGGAACCTTTTCACAGTACCAATACCCGCACGCGCTGGAGCGGTACGCAGAAGCAGCCCGGTTCTGCGGCATTGTGGGCAAGGACGACAGGGATACCTTTGAAAAATTCATCAAAGCCTTAGAGGATCTCATTGCAAAAATTGGTATCAAAAAGACCATTGCTGAATACAACATCAGCGAAAAGGCATTCATGGATACCCTCGACGAGATGTGCGAGAACGCTTTTAACGACCAATGCACCGGCGCAAACCCGCGTTACCCGCTGATTAAGGAAATCAAGGAATTGTACCTGAAATGCTACTACGGTAAATAATCCGTGTATATCATAAAGGAGGAATTTCCATGGACTTGAAAAATGGCAAAACCATTGCGGTGCGGCCGCACAAAACGGTATACCACTGCGGCGATTCGGTTATCAAGGTGTTTAACGAAACCCATCCCAAGGCGGATGTGTTCAATGAAGCGTTAAATCAGGCACGTGTGGAGGAAACTGGGTTAAACATCCCCAAAGTATTGCAGGTGGGACAGGTAGACGGCAAGTGGGCGCTGGAAATGGAATATATCGAAGGCGATACACTGGCCAGCCTAATGAAACAGCATCCGGAAAAAACAGACGAATACTTGGAATTATTTGTGGATATCCAGTTGGAAATCCATTCAAAAAAGGCGCCGCTGCTGACCAAGCTCAAAGACAAGCTTGTCCGCCAGATTGACAGCCTTTCGGGCGAACTGGACGCCACTGCGCGCTATGAGCTGCACACCCGGTTGGACGGTATGCCCAAGCATACCAAGGTATGCCACGGCGACTTTAACCCAACCAATGTGGTAATTGGCAAAAACGGGACGTACATTCTGGACTGGTCGCATGCTACCCAGGGCAATGCCAGTGCGGATGCGGCCATGACCTATCTGCTGTTTGCGCTGGAATCGGAAACCATAGCCGATAAATATCTGACGCTCTTTTGCCAGAAGAGCGATACTGCAAAGCAATATGTGCAGCAGTGGCTGCCCATTGTTGCTGCGGCACAGATGACCAAGAAAAAGGATTCTGAAAAGGAATTGCTGACTAAATGGATCAACGTCATTGAATATCAATAAGCTGTATCCCATAAAAAAAACCGGGCTGCTTGCCCGGTTTTTTTATGCCTCTGGAGATGCGGCATCCTCTCCATCGGGCGGCACAGGGAAGTCAGGCGGCATGTTTCCCGGGCCGCCGGGACCGCCCGGGCCTCTTCCGCCCGGTTCACCGCTTAAAATGTTATCCGCTTCTTCCTGCGTCAGCTCCCCGCTGGCAACCTTTTCTTCCAGCTCTGCCTCCCTGGCAGCCTGCATTTCTTCGCGCTTCTGCTCCATTTCCGCCTGGCGGGCTTCCAGCTCTGCCATCTGTTCATCAGCCTCTTCCTGCGTCAGCTCCCCGCTGGCAACCCTTTCTTCCAGCTCTGCCTCGAAATCCTCAAACGGCATCGGCCCCTTGCCCATACCGGGGCCGCCCTGCTCCGGCTGCTCCAATTCAAATTCCGCCCCGCATTCCGGGCAGGTTACCGTTGGTTTTTGAAATCCCCCCGCCAATGCGGTGGCCCCAACAGCGCTGACAATGATACCCGCAGTCACTAGTCCTGCTATCCACTGTTTTTTCACAAACAAAACCTCCCTTTCTATTATTCAATTCTATCCTACAGCAGGGCAAATCTGCGAAAACCAACCCTCCTTTCTGTTTGGGATTCCCCGCTTTCCTATACCATACCCTGCCGCCGTGAAAATAGTGTGACAACCGCATGAAAATGCAAAAAGATACAGCGGAAATTTGTATGAACAGCGCTATTTTGCACACACTAGCATATGAGGTGATGAAACATGGCAGATATTAAGAAATTTTCCAGTGAAATGCAGCAATATTTTGACAAGCTGCCCAAGCTGGTACAGGAATCCATCATGCAGAGCGGCATGGAAATTGCAAGTATGGAGGATTTGCAAAACTGTGAAAAAATGATACAAAATGCCGGCGGAGACTGCAACTGCCAATAGCACCGGCTCAAATAAAAAAGCTGTACGCCTTTTGGCGTACAGCTTTTTTATTCTTATGCCGCCTTGACAACCACTTTTCCGTCTTCTGCATCCACCACAGCAGGTTTGCCTTTTTCCAACTCGCCCGACAGCAGCGCATCAGAGAGCAAATCCTCTACCTTGGACTGGATGGCCCGGCGCAGCGGCCGTGCACCGTACACCGGGTCGTACCCTTCGGCCGCCAGCAGCTTGACCAGCGCATCGGTAAAAGTGACGCTCACTTCCAATGCAGACAGCCGCTTTTGCAGGTTCTTCAGCATCATCCGGGTGATGGTTTCAATGTTTTCCTCACTCAGCTTATGGAAAACGATAATTTCATCAATCCGGTTGAGCAGTTCCGGGCGGAACTCCTTTTTGAGCTCTCCCAGCACCGATTCCTTGATTTTTTCATAATCGGCAGCCTCTGTTTCGCCGCCTCCAAAGCCCAGTGTACGCGATTTTTCAGTAATCAGCCGCGCACCGATATTGGAAGTCATGATAATAACGGTGTTTTTGAAATCCACCGTCCGCCCCTGTGCGTCAGTAAGAATCCCATCCTCCAAAATTTGCAGCAGGATATTAAACACATCCGGATGGGCCTTTTCAATTTCGTCAAACAGCACCACCGAATAGGGTTTGCGCCGCACCTTTTCGGTTAGCTGCCCGCCCTCGTCATAGCCGACAAACCCCGGAGGGGAACCAACCAGACGAGAGACATTGTGCTTGTCCATATACTCGCTCATGTCCACACGGATGATGGCGTTTTCATCTCCAAAAATCGCCTCTGCCAGCGCTTTGCACAGCTCTGTTTTACCGACACCGGTAGGCCCTAAGAAAATAAAGGAGCCTGTCGGCCGCTTGGGGTCTTTCAGCCCCACCCGGCCCCGCCGGATGGCGCGCGCGACGGCAGATACCGCTTCGTCCTGCCCCACCACGCGCTGATGCAGAATCTGCTCCATATTGCGCAGACGCTCCTGTTCTTCCTTGGCCAGCTTGCGGACCGGAATGCCTGTCCAACTGGTAATCACATCACAGATGTCATCTTCGGTCACCACCAGTTCTTCTTTGGTATTGCTGCTCTGCCACCCGGCCTTTTTATCGTCCAGCTCTTTTTTGAGCGCTTCTTCATCATCCCGCAGTTTGGCCGCCTTTTCAAAATCCTGGGCGGCAATGGCGCCCTGCTTTTCTTTCCCCACACCGGCGATCTTAGCTTCCAATTCCTTGATTTCCGGCGGGGCGGTAAACGCTTTCATCCGGATTTTAGACGCCGCCTCATCAATAAGGTCAATGGCTTTATCGGGCAAAAACCGGTCGGTAATATACCGTGCCGACAGCTTTGCCGCACTTTCCAGCGCCTCATCCGGGATGGTCACCTTATGGTGCGCTTCATATTTGGAGCGGATCCCCTTTAAGATTTCAATGGTCTGTTCCACTGTAGGCTCGCCTACTATAATGGGCTGGAACCGGCGCTCCAGCGCGGCGTCCTTTTCAATGTTTTTGCGGTATTCGTCCAGCGTGGTCGCGCCAATCACCTGCAATTCCCCGCGCGCCAGCAGCGGCTTTAGAATATTGGCCGCGTCCATCGCGCCTTCGGCAGCGCCGGCGCCTACCAGCGTGTGTACCTCGTCGATAAACAGGATGATATTGGCATCCTTTTTGGCTTCGTCCAACGCCTTTTTGATACGCTCTTCAAACTCACCGCGGTATTTGGTACCCGCAATCATGGACGACAAATCCAGCGAAAACACCCGCTTATCCTTGAGTGTTTCCGGCACGCTTCCCTCCACAATTTTCTGTGCCAGCCCTTCGGCAATGGCCGTTTTCCCCACACCCGGCTCGCCAATCAAACACGGGTTGTTTTTGGTACGGCGGGACAAAATTTGGATCACCCGCTCAATTTCCTTATCCCGGCCAATGATGGGGTCAAATTTCCCCTCTTTCGCCATGGCATTCAAATCGGTGCCAAACTGTTCCAAATCCTTAGCAGAACCTTTGTGCTGCCCGCCGGGGGCTTGATGGCTCTCCTGCCCGCCCATCCCGGCAAACATCCCGTTGACCAGCGTATTGGCGTCCACGCCCAGCTCCTGCAAAATACGAACCGCCATGCTGCTGCCTTCCCGCAAAATAGCCAGCAAGATATGTTCGGGCGCAATATACGCCGCACCCATCCGCCGCGCTTCTGCATAGCTCAATTCCAATACATTTTTGGTACGCGGCGTCAGCGGCAAAACCTCACCGGATGTTCCCGCCGATTCGATACTGACATCCGGCGATGAATACCGTTTGATAAGCTCGCATACCGCATCATATTCCACACCCTGCGCAGCCAGTGCGCGCGCCGCGCCCGATGTACCTTCGCGGACAATCCCCGCCAACAGGTGTTCGGTCCCAACAAACCGGTATCCCAATTCGCTTGCCGCTGCATGGGCCAACCGCAGCGCCTGCCGCGATTCCTGTGTAAATCTGCTGTCCATAATGATCAAGCCTCCTTTTTATGGCCTTGCCCTGCCAAATGATTCCGTACCAGCTCTGCCCGCTTAACATCCCGTTCAAAGCTGGTCATAGCATGCCCGCCCATCACATGCCCGGGGCGGGATTCTACCATCAAAGTGTTCAAATCCCGAATGGTAACATCCCGGATAAAACCAATGGAAACGCCCATCCGGACATTGCTGAGCAAATCGTTGAGCTCAGCGGAAGACAAAATCCGTGCATACCGCAAAGTACCCAAGGAACGGGAAATCTGATCTTCAATGGCCGCGCCGTTTTCTTTCATCATGCGGCCGCGCAACTCCCGTTCCTGTGCAATGATTTGGTTGATAACCTCTGTCACGCCGTCGATGATTTCTGTTTCACTGCGGCCGAGCGTCACCTGGTTGGATACCTGGAATACATTGCCCTGGGATTTGGTGCCCTCCCCATACAGGCCGCGCACCGTGATGCCCAATTTCCCAATGGTAGAAAACAAACTGTCTGCCAAATGGGCGCTGCACAGCGCCGGCAGGTGCAGCATGAACGACAGCCGCATACCTGTGCCCACATTGGTGGGGCAAGCCGTCAAATATCCGTATTTTTCGTGGAAGGCATAGGGCAGTTCTTTTCCCAGAAAATCATCAATCTTTTCCAAAAGGTCATAGGCCTTTTGCGCCTCCAGCCCGGAAAACATGCTCTGCAGCCGCAGGTGGTCTTCCTCATTGACCAGGATACTCACACTGTCATCCGCACTGACAAACACCGCCTTGTTTTTGGTGTTTTTAAGCATATCCGGGCTAATCACATGCTCTTCCATCAACCGCT
>CALGRC010000052.1 GCA_937959315.1 uncultured Clostridia bacterium
AGTGTCGCAACTTCATTCTACCAGAGATCTGCAAACCATGTCTATTTTTCTTTTTGCGAAACTTATTCTACCTTATCGCAGAAATCCGCTTGCGCCCGCTGATATTATGAGATCTAAATCTACGCATATAGAGGTTGGAAAATCCCGATACCACAGGGCTTTTTCAGTGTGATTGGACTACCCGGAATGGCTTATGTAAGAATGGTTCAAAATGCGTAGAAGTCAATAAGAAATATTAACTACACTATAGATACTTATTTTTGAGATATTCTGAAACACACTCGATTTCAGGAAAAAGAGAAGCACGATTGATAGAAAAAGTTTCTAACTGTTCAAGGATTTTTTTCTTCTTATCTATCAATACAACTACTTTTTTACCATGCTGCTTATAACGAAATTTTTCAAGAAAACCATATTGATTATCAAGCCCGCAAAGAATAAACGCACCATCTTGTTTCACAATTCTGTTATTGTTTTTAAGTGCATAAACAATGTAACTATTAAGAACATCATTTTTGTTTATTTCTGGTTGGAAAGCTGGCCTTTCTAATCTAACTTCATGAATCAATCTCGCTATCCCAGTGTTAAATTGTAAACTAGAAATATGCGGATCACTCGCTAGCGAAAAGAACTCCCGCTGTTTCTGCGCTGAAAAAACGGAGAGGCTAGCCAAAATAGAAACTGTATCACTTTGTGGATATTTGATTTCCTGATGGTTAGCAGCAATTAATATCAGTTCTCCATAGGTTTCGGGTTGGCTTTCGCACGCAAAGAATAAGGCTACCAACAAATTTCTAGTAATGTCAAGTAATCGCGTTGGCAAACCATAGTGCTGCATCTTAACTAATTTTTCTAAATGGGTGTGACACTTTTCAAATTCCTTAGGACAGTTGATTAGCAATTCGTTATACAACGTACTCTCATTTTCTTGCAAGCTAGTTGTGCGCATAATTGATGGACGCAAAATGTAATTGGGGTTTGCGTGTCCTCTATAAAAAATTAACGTATCGTTTCGCTTCTTTAGCGAAGAAATAAAAGAACTTATACCAGAAACAGATGAAAAGAAATGCAACTCTATTTTGGCTGCATTATATGCCACTCCATTTGAAAAACAGACACTATTTTGAATGCCATGAAAGACTTTTATTCTCCGAAGAAGCTCTTGGGTAAAATCCTTCCTTTCCTGAGCATTTCTGAGAGATCTATACACCCAATTGACGATGGCACTTGCCTCTTCATAAGTAAGTTCGGTTTTTTGCTCATTATCGGCACTTTCTTGCTTTTGCACTTTTGAATTCCAAACAGAACGTGCATTGTCTTGATTAGGATATGCTTCCCGGTACAATACGGCGTATTTTGATTTGTGCGCAACAAGTTTTGCATACATTTCATCTTTCTTGATACGACCATTAATATATATGCTCATATCAAAATAACCGTCGGATAGCATCTTATCCATGCAAATCATTTTAAATGCTTGTTGCACTTCCTCAACCCAATACAGGTCATCAAAGAAAAAATAAAAGAAGAAGATAATCGCCTCCCATCAACAGTAATCCAAAATAATATTTTGTAGATAATTATAACAAAAATAAGAAATAACTGCAAGAATATTTCTCTATATATGGCTTTTTGCTAAAAAATGGTGTGTCTAATGTATGACACACCATTTTGCACTTGCTTGTCAACCGTTAAGATTAATTCATTTTTGGTACTTCCTTATTGGCATTCACCAAAAGAGACTGCCATCTTTTCATTGGTAACAATTCTTACAAGAAACTCTACTCTCCTCCGCCGCCTTGCCCTCCCGCAGCACCACCAATTCGCCGTCCAAAATACACGGCTGCCCCACCTGCCGGAAATGCCCCGCCAGCTCCGGGAACAGCGGCCCCACCCTGATGTTGCGCTTGTTGCGCAAATCGGTATCGCCGCCCAGGTACGCCAGGCACCGGAACCCATCCCATTTAAGCTCAAACATGTGCCGGTCGCTGTCAAACGGCGCAACCTCCGCCCCAATCAGCATGGGCTTTACATCCCGCGTCACAAACAAATCGCTCATGCGTTGCTCGCCTTTTTGCGGGTGCGTTTGGGCTTGTTTTTGGTCTCTTTTTGCCCCAGCACCGCCTTGCCAATGGCCATCTTGCGCTCGTCCAGCATGGCCTGCCGCAGCAGCGCAAACGCCTTGTCACCGCCCGCGTCCGGCACCGCATGGTAGGTTTTTTCATAATAGGATGGGCGGATGCTGTCCAAATCGGTAAAGTGCAAAATTTGAATGGCGCGGTCTTTTTCGGTTTTGATTTTCTCAAATTCCTCGTCCGATACCGTCACATACTCCCCGGCGTCCTCTTTGCATAATTGGTTAAACCGGATGCCGTTGTCCTGCGTGGCCGTATACAGGCTGACCGGGATATGCACCAGCCCAAAGCTGATGGCCGCCCTGAAATTTCAATTACTGCTCTACCATAAAAATACAGGCGCCCTGCCGCACGTCATATACCTCTTCCAGCGGACCGCGGTAACAAAGCCACAAATCCTTGACAAATTTGATATCCTGCCCATCAGCCAGGCAATCCAGCACCTCCGGTAGCAACGAAAGGGTAACAATATAAGACAATCCGTCTATCGCCTGTACCTGTATCTGCTGGGAATTAACACACGACAACACCACACGGTTGGTATCATCCAGCAAAAACCAGGGTTCCCCATCCCCAAATGGGTTATCGCTGTGCATTTCCCGATGGATATACCGCAAACGGCTAATTTCCGCTGTCATAAAAGTCGGATAGGTTTGGTTCTGGCTCATCTGTACAGACTGTCCCTGTGCCGATACCAGCGTATTTGTTCCGTCTGCAATCACATATCCTGGCTCATCGATACTATTGACCGCTGTCAAGCAATATACCGGAAGTGCGCGGATGAGCAGTTCCACCGCCTGTTCCCGCGTCAAACTGTCATCTGCCTGCGCACCGGGCAACAGGTTATATTGTAAAGCAGCAGCCATATAGCCGTCCGGATACCCGCCGTGGTAATATGCATATCTGTCGTAGCCCTGTGGCCGAAGCAGCATGGTGATGGCCTCTGCAACCGTAATTGCCTGGTTTGGCTTAAAATGCGGCAAATCTGGCAGCAGAAAATATGGACGCTCTTCATACCCTTCCACAATTCCCAAAAACGCTGCTGTATTGATAATATCCGCATATGGCGTTGCTGCATCGTCCACATCTACAAAATATGGTTCCGATACAGGCAACCCATACTCCGGCCCTGTGCTGCGCCCGTAAAATTTGACGGCGATACTTGTAAATTCACCGCGGGATATCACCGGCTTTCTCTCTAAAAAATCCGCTTCCAAAATTCCCATGTCCACCAATTCCTGCATGTTGGATATCTCGCCTACCAACTCCGCAGCATATCCATACTGCCCCTGCAGCAACAAAAAACCTGTCAGCAAAATTGCAGCAATCCGTTTTTTCATAGAAACCGCACCACCGTTCTTTTCATATATTTTTATTGTAATATACATCCTCCAGTGTGTCAATGCGTTATAAAAACCCTGTAATCCCGTTAGTAATTTTTGATTTTTCCCTTGACAAATATGAACAAATTTGATATCCTACTACAGAAGAGCTGGGATGATCCTATAATGAAGCCTGCTAACTGATACAAACAGTTGGCAGGCTTATTCGTTTTTAATGCATTTTTATTAAAATTTGACCATATTTATGATTTTGCACTGCTTAATAATGATTCTAATTCTGTACGGTCAAATTGATACACCTTATCGCAAAAATGGCAGGTCAGTTCTGCTTTTCCATCCTCTATAATCATTTTTTGCAATTCCTTTTCCCCAAGCGAAACCAATGCCCGTTCTACCCGTTCCCTTGAGCAGTCACAATAATACGCCGTTTTTGTCTTGCCAGTAATTTCATACGGCAAACCTTCTAAAACAACTGCCAATATATCTTCAGGCGTCATCCCTTTTTCTATCATCGCTGTGACCGATTGGATTTTATTGATATTGCTTTCCAACCGTGAAATATCATTGTCGGTAGCTTCCGGCATGACCTGCACCAAAAAACCACCGGAAGCCTGTATGGTAAGGTCTGGATTTACCAAAACGCCCAATCCGACGGATGAAGGGATTTGCTCAGACAATGCAAAATAATGCGTCAAATCCTCGCCAATTTCACCGCTTACCAACGGGACTCGTCCAATATATGGCTCTTTTAATCCCAAATCCCGTATCACGGTTAAAAAACCGTTTTGTCCAACTGCACCGCCAACATTGAGCTTTCCCGCCTGATTGTTGGGTAAGTCAACAAACGGATCCCCAACATATCCCTTCACATGCGCCTGGCTGTCTGCCACAGCAATCACCCGTCCAATTGGGCCGTCGCCAGTAATTTGCAAAGTAAGCGATTCCTGCTCAGATTTAAGCATCCACCCCATCATAGCAGCGGCAGTCAACAGCCTGCCCAATGCCGCAGATGCAATGGGCCAGGTTTGATGAATGCGGTGCGCTTCATTTACCATCCCAGTGGTTGCAGCAGCAAATGCCCGGACACTGCCAGCGTCTGTTACTGCCCGTACAATATAATCTTCCATGCTATCTTCTCCTTTACAAAAAGCAGGCCGGCTGTTCTGGTGGCCGGCCTGCTTAGGATACCTTTATACAGGATGTGTCATTTCTTCCATATTAACCATGTCAGGGTCAATTTTATATTTCTGTGCACGGCGATATTCAAAGAATTTCACCGCAACCTGGTCAAACAGTGCATAAGACAGTACATCTTCATCCTGTTCCGTCCACTCAGCACATGCTTTGCGCAGTTTGTCCAGCTCCGGCGGAAGGTTATCAGCCGGACGGCAGGTAATCTGCTTTTCATCGCCAATGATTTTTTTCTTGACTTCATCGCTGATCGGCACCGGTGTGCGTCCATATTCGCCGCGCACAATCCCTTTAGACTCTTTGGTTATCATCTTATACCGTTCGCCCATCAAGACATTTAACACGGCCTGTGTGCCGACAATCTGGCTGGATGGGGTTACCAACGGCGGATATCCAAAATCTTCCCGCACACGCGGTACTTCTTTGAGCACCTCATCCAATTTATCCTCAGCCCCTTGCTGCTTGAGCTGAGAAACCAAATTGGACAGCATACCGCCCGGCACCTGATAGCGCAGCGTATTGATATCCACACCCAACACCTTTGTATTCATCAGGCCGTTGGCAAGATATTTTTCCCGTAACGGTTTGAAATAATCCGCAATTTCTGAAAGCAAATCCAAATCCAACCCAGTGTCATACGGCGTATCCTTCAAAGTCGCTACCAACGGCTCGGTTGGCGGCTGGCTGGTGCCCATCGACATTGGCGATATGGCGCAGTCAACCACATCCACTCCCGCTTCAATAGCCTTTAAATAAGTCATGGAAGCAACACCGCTGGTATAATGGGTATGGAGCTGGATGGGGATTTTTACGCTTTCCTTCAAAGCCTTTACCAAATCATAAGCAGTGTATGGCACCAAAAGGCCCGCCATATCCTTAATGCAAATACTATCAGCGCCCATATTTTCCAATTCTTTTGCCAATTTTACAAAAGATTCAATATTATGCACCGGGCTTATCGTATAACTCAGCGCTGCCTGCACATGTCCCTTTTCCTTCTTGGTCGCCTTTATTGCTGTCTTCAAATTGCGGACATCATTGAGCGCGTCAAAAATACGGATGATATCAATCCCATTTGCAATAGATTTTTGCACAAAATATTCCACCACATCATCTGCATAATGCCGGTAACCTAAGATGTTCTGTCCCCGGAACAGCATTTGCAGTTTGGTGTTTTTAGCCTTTGCGCGGATTTTGCGCAGCCGTTCCCATGGGTCTTCGTTTAAAAACCGCAGGCAGGCGTCAAATGTCGCACCACCCCATGCTTCTAGGGAATGATACCCCACCTTGTCCATTGTTTCTATAATTGGCAGCATTTCCTCCGTTGTCATACGGGTCGCAATCAACGACTGGGG
>CALGRC010000053.1 GCA_937959315.1 uncultured Clostridia bacterium
TCCACCAGCAGCACCGGGCTGGATTGGCTGGCCATCGCGCCGACTTCTACCGGGATGGCAGATACCTGCCCGGAAATAGGGGCAGTCACTATTGCATTGCTCAACTGCTCACGCGCAATATCCAGCGCCGCCTGCGCGCTTTGCACCGATGCGGAAGCGCTTTGCGCATTCTGCGGGTTGATGACATTCTGCGTCAAATCCAAATTCTCCCTCGCTGCGTTTAAACTCGCCTGTGCATTGTCCAGCCGGCTTTTGGCGCTCTCCAGCTCCGCATCTTTGTTTAAAACCGCTGTATTGTACTGCTCCTGGGCAATGTCATACCGGCTTTTGGCGCTGTCCAATGTCTGTTTTGCACCGTCCTGCGCCGATGAAAGCTGCGCCTGTGCCGTTGTCAACTGATTTTCAGCCGCTTCTAGCTGCTGCTTGGACACACCGCCCTGTTCATAGAGCTGCTGCAGCCGTTCAAATGCCAATTTTGCTGAATCGTATGCCACCTGTGCAGCTGCCACCGCTGTATTGCTGTCATACGATGCCTGCGCGCGTTCATAGGCGCCCTTCGCCTCATCAAGGGTTGCCTGTGCCTGCTTCACGGCCGACCCGCTCTCATTGGCCGCCTTGGCGCGTTCATAGGCGCTTTGTGCATTGCTGTATTCCAGCTCCGCCGCAGTCAGCGCCTGCTCCAGTTGGGTTATGCTCTGCTGCGCACCGCCGCCGACGGCATTGTTGTAGGCCGCCTGCGCACTGGCCAGCCCCGCTTCCGCCTGCCGCACCTGCAGCCGCAAATCTGTATCGTCGATGGTGTACAATACATCGCCGCGGTTGACGGTATCCCCCAATTTTACCCGCACACCAGTCACGTTCCCCGACACTTTGGGCACCACTGCCACACTGGCCTGCGGATTGACAGTGCCGGTATAGGTTAAATATGACGCCACGCCGCCGCGCGCAGCCTGCGCTACCGTAATACTTGTCGCGGCTTCCTCGGCCGCTTCCTGCCCGCCGCACCCAGCGGCCAGCAGGGCAACCAGGCAGACGCACAATACACTTGCTGTTTTCCGTTTCATGATTGACCTCCTAAGATTCCCAATTGCTTTACCGGGCAGCCATATTGCCTACGGTATACGAAAATTCATACTGTGCTGTCCCCATCAGCGCGCCATACAATGCATCCGCATATGCCAATTTCCCATCCAGCGCTTCATTCGCCGCGTCTTCCAGCTCATTTGCAGTAATCATGCCCAGTTCAAACTGCGCCTTGGCAATTTCATAGCTTTTGTCATTCAAATCAGCCGATTTTTCTGCAAGTGCTAGGGAATCAAACGCTTTTGCCATGGTATCATATGCTTTTGCCACATTGATTTTCAGTGTCTCAATGGTATTACGCAATTGATATGCCGCAGCGTCATAACCATATTTTGCCTTTTTATAAGCATATGTATTGTCGGTATACCAACCGTCTACCGCACGGTAATTGAGCTCTTCTATCTTGGTTTGCAGACGGGCATTCTCTACATCCATGCCGTTTTCCTCCGCCTGTTTCATTGCATCCTCAAGCTTGGTTTCCGGTTTCGCCGGCACCTCCAGCGTCCCCGTCACCGTAAGCGCCTCGTCAATTGGAACCCCAACGGCATTTTTCAATGCCATCGCATTGATATCCACATTGCGCTTGGACTGCGCCAAATTGGACTGCGCAGTTTCCACAGAAAGGCCGACAGTTTCCAGTTCCAACTGGGAAATAGCCCCTTGTGCCAGCTTGGTTTCTGCAATCTGGTACCGTTCCTGCGCCGCCGCCAGGTCGTTTTCATACAAAGCCACCCGTTCTACAGAGGTAGCATATTGATAATACGCCGATTTTACGCCTAGTTTGACCGTTTCCCTGACTTGTTCCAGCACATTTTCAGCCATATCCAGCGAAATTTGCGCCGTTTCCACACCATATCCATTCATCGCATAGTAATTCTGATAATTTGCCGAAGCAAACGTCATAGCCGGCGACGGGTTGGTTACCGCGCGTTTGGCGGTAATCCTAGCGCCTTCCGCCTCTTGTACGGCTGTTTCACTCTGATCCACCGTCGCTTCGGCAGAAAGAACCTGCGGGTGGTTTTGGGCGGCATATTCCATTGCCTGAGAAAGCGTCATCGTCTTTGGCGCCGCAGTTTCAGCACACACACCAAGCGGCGCCGCTGCAAGGCTAAGCGCGCACAATGCGCCAATTAATTGTCTTTTCATAGTACAGCTCCTTCCCGTTTTCACGCCATTTTTCAGTTTTTCACAAAACAAACACAATATTTGCGCACTCATTATACGCCCATTTCATATAGAAGTCAATCGAAATATTGTAAACAAATTATGAATTTAAACTTTTGGTTAACTAAGACAAATGCCACGTGCTTTCTAACCTTTTATTTTATCAAAAATTTACTGGCATATCCCCATATAAACACCAATACAATGATGAACGGCAGGATAAAGGTCACATAAAACCGCAATTTTTTTGGAAATTGAAGCCCTTTCCCCATATTGGCCTCAGCAAGAAATCCATCCCAGCCCCAGCCATACCGCGTCACACAAAACGCCAGATACACCAGCGAACCCAGCGGCAGCAAATTGTTGCTGACAATAAAATCCTCCAAATCCATAAAGGTACTGCCTGCGCCCAGCGGCTGGATACCGGACAGCACATTAAACCCCAGCGCACATGGCAGCGACAGCAGGGCTATCACCACGATATTGACAGCGGCCGCTTTTTTACGCGGCCAGCCCCACAAGTCCATACCAAAGGACAAGATATTTTCAAAAACCGCAATCACTGTAGTGAGCGCCGCAAACGACAGAAACACAAAAAACAACGCGCCCCACAGCCGTCCGCCCGGCATGGCGTTGAAAATATTGGGCAGCGTAACAAACACCAGCCCCGGGCCGCTGCCAGGGTTCACATCAAACGCAAAGCAAGCGGGAAATACTATCAATCCTGAAATGACAGCCACCAGCGTATCCATCATCAGTACGCTGACCGCCTCCCCGGTCAGCGACCGTTCCTTCCCGATATAGCTTCCAAAAATAGCCAGAGATCCAATGCCAATGGACAGCGTAAAAAATGCCTGCCCCATGGCTGCAAATACCGTATTCATCATGCCTTGCTGCGCCATTTTTGAAAAATCAGGTTTCAAATAAAACGACAGCCCTTCTGCCGCACCGGGCAGGGTAACGCTGCGCACCGCCAATACAAGCATAATGATAAACAAGCTGCTCATCATGATTTTTGTTATCTTTTCCACGCCCTTTTGTAAACCAGCCATACACACGCCAAACCCCAGCAGCACAGTTACCAGCATCCAAAAAACCATCGGCAGCGGCTGGCTGGTCATATCGGTAAATGCCTGTTCTACCTGCGCCGGCCCCAAGCCTACAAACTGGCCTGAAGCCAGTTTGACAAAATAGGCCAGCATCCATCCGCCAATGGTGGTGTAAAACATCATCAGCAAATAGTTGCCTGCCATGGCAACATAGCCATACCAATGCCATTTGGTGCCCGGCGGCTCCAGCACCCGGAAGGAGGCCGCCACACTCCGCTGGCTGGCGCGCCCCACCGAAAATTCCATCACCATAACCGGCAAGCCCAGCATCACCAAAAACACCAAATAAATCACTACAAATGCCGCGCCGCCATACTGCCCCGTAATATAAGGGAACCGCCAGACATTCCCCAGCCCAATGGCACAGCCCGCCGCCAAAAATAAAAAACCCAGCCGCGAAGACAGCCTTTCCCGCTGATGCACAAAAATCCTCCCCTTTTTGCTGTTTTTGCTATTGTACCCCATACCAGGCAAAATATCAACCTGCCCGCCCAATAAAAAAACCGGTGCAGGCAACTCTTCCCGCACCGGTTTTATCTGCATGTTATTTCTCAATCAAGCTCTCGCCGGTCATCTCCGCCGGCTTTTCAATCCCCATAATATCCAGCATGGTAGGCGCAAGGTCGGCCAGCCGTCCCTTTTTCAGCTTGACATCACCAATACCCGCCACGATAAACGGCACCACATTGGTGGTATGCGCAGTAAAGACCGAATGATCGGCCGGGTCCAGCATTTGTTCGGCGTTGCCGTGGTCGGCGGTAATGAGGATGACACCGCCCTTTTCCAGCACCTTGTCTGCCACTTTGCCAATGCATTCATCCACAGCCTCTACCGCCTTGACCGCCGCTTCCATCACGCCGGTGTGCCCTACCATATCGCAGTTGGCAAAATTCAAAATCACCGCATCGTAATCCACCTTATCCAATGCCTCCAGCAGCTTGTCGGTCACAATGTACGCGCTCATTTCCGGCTGCAAATCATAAGTGGCCACCTTTGGCGACGGCACCAAAATCCGGTCTTCGCCCGCATAGGGCTGCTCGACGCCGCCGTTGAAAAAGAAGGTCACATGCGCATAT
Source organism: uncultured Clostridia bacterium (assembly GCA_937959315.1). Classification (GTDB taxonomy): domain Bacteria; phylum Bacillota; class Clostridia; order UMGS1810; family UMGS1810; genus CALGRC01. The sequence continues at coordinate 4,433 of CALGRC010000053.1, forward strand.
TTTTCAGTTTCCGCAATGCGCAGCTGCTTCATCCCCAGCTTACTGATATACTCGCCAAACGTATTGGTCAGCTTTTCCGGTTTGAACGCCACATCTACATTGGGCATATTCGCATCATACTGGGTCATGCACACAAAATGTACCGGGAAGTAGGCGCGCGCAAACCCTGTAAATGCCGGGTCAACCAGTGTGCGGGTGATTTCCCGCGCACGGTCGGGCCGGAAATTGAAAAAGATGACCGAATCATCCTGCTGGATGGTACCCACCGGTACGCCGTCTTTGGTAACAACCGCCGGCACGATAAATTCATCGGTCACATCCTGGTTGTACGATTCCGCAATGCAGGTGACCGCCGATTCACACAGCTCGCCCTTGCCAAACACCATAGCGTCATACGCCTTCTGCACCCGCTCCCAGCGGTTGTCGCGGTCCATCACATAATACCGCCCCATGACGGTTGCAATTTCACCCACGCCAATGGTGCGGATTTTCTCTACCAGTTCCTTGGCAAAATCCACGCCGCTAGTCGGGGAAACATCCCGCCCGTCCATAAAACAGTGGACATATACCTTTTGCAGGCCCTGCCGCTTGGCAAGCTCAAGCACCGCATACAGGTGGCTGTTGTGGCTGTGTACACCGCCATCCGACAAAAGACCCATTACATGCAGCGCCGTACCGTTGTCCCGGCAGTTTTTACAGGCTGCAAGCAGTGCCTCGTTTTCAAAAAAATCGCCGTCGGCAATGGATTTGGTAATCCGGGTGAGCTCCTGATAGACAACCCGGCCCGCGCCAATATTGGTATGCCCCACTTCAGAATTGCCCATCTGGCCCTCTGGCAGGCCCACATCCATACCGCTGGCATGGATGATGGAATTGGGGTACTGCGCCATCAGGCGGTCCATGTTGGGAGTGCTAGCCGCCGCCACTGCATTCCCTTCTATGATATCGCTCTTGCCATAGCCGTCCAAAATGGCAAGCATCACTGGTTTTTTCCTCATTTTTATCCTCCTAGCTGTTCACAATCACACTAAAATCCTGTGCCTTCAGGCTGGCGCCGCCAACCAATCCACCGTCAATGTCCGGTTTGGCAAACAGCTCCGCCGCATTGCCCGCATTGACGCTGCCGCCATACTGCACAATGACTTGGCCGGCGGCATCCTGCCCATATACGCCGGCAATGGCATCACGGATGGCCTTGCACACCTCCTGCGCCTGGTCGCTGGTGGCCGTTTTGCCGGTACCGATAGCCCAAATAGGCTCATAGGCGATGATGGTTTTCGCCACCTGCTCCTTGGAAAGGCCAAGCAGCGCAATTTTGGTCTGCATAGCCACCAGCTCGCAGGTAACGCCCTGTTCCCGCTGCTCCAGGCTTTCGCCAACGCACACAATCGGGATAAGGTTATGCTCAAAAGCCTTCTTCACCTTTTTGTTAACCGTCTCGTCAGTCTCGGCAAAATACTGCCGCCGCTCGGAATGGCCGATGATGACATATTGTACCCCGATTTCGGTCAGCATATCCGGCGCGATTTCCCCCGTGTAAGCGCCGCTCTCTTCAAAATACAAATTCTGCGCACCCACGGCGATGTTGCTGCCTGCGCACGCCTTTACCGCGCAATCCAGCGATGTATACGGTACGCACACAATGACCTTGCTCTGTGCGTTTGCCACCAGCGGCTTTAACTCCTCCAGCAGCGCTGCTGTCTGTGACGGGGTTTTGTTCATTTTCCAGTTTCCTGCTACAACTGTTTGTCTCATATCCGTTTCCTCCTCGGTTTTATTCATATGGATAAAAACCCCTCCGGCGCCGGAGGGGTCTGGTTTGTCTTATTTATCGTTGAGTGCAGCAATCCCCGGCAGCTCGATGCCTTCCAAAAATTCCAGCGAAGCGCCGCCGCCCGTGGAGATGTGCGTCATCTTGTCAGCATAGCCAAGCTGCTCAACCGCCGCCGCGCTGTCGCCGCCGCCAATGATGGTAATGGCGCCCGACTCGGCCACCGCTTTGGCAATGGCTTTGGTCCCTTTGGCAAATGCCGGGAACTCAAACACGCCCATCGGCCCGTTCCAAATCACCGTCTTGGCCTTTTTGATGACCTCAGAAAACAGCTCGACCGTTTTGGGGCCAATATCCATGCCCATCTGATCGTCCGGGATGTTTTCCGACGGCACAACCGTTGCCGGCGCATCCGCCTTAAATTCCGGCGCAACGACATTTTCTACCGGCAGCAGCAGTTCTACACCCTTTTGCTGTGCCTTTTCCATCAGTTTGCGGGCCAAATCCAGCTTTTCATCTTCGCAAATGGAAGTGCCAATGCCGTACCCCTTGGCCTTCAGGAAAGTATAGGCCATCCCGCCGCCAATGATGAGGTAATCCACTTTATCCAGCAGGTTTTCAATGACGCCGATTTTATCCGATACCTTTGCACCGCCCAAAATGGCGACAAACGGGCGCTGCGGATTGGACAGCGCGCCGCCCATGATTTCAATTTCCTTTTGGATCAGGTAGCCGCACACGGCCGGCAGGTAAGCCGCCACCCCCGCAGTAGAGGCATGTGCGCGGTGCGCGGTGCCAAATGCGTCATTGACGTAGATTTCCGCCAAATCAGCAAGCTGTTTGGCAAACGCCGGGTCGTTCTTTTCCTCTTCCTTGTGGAACCGGACGTTTTCCAAAAGGACAATTTCGCCTTCTTTCATATTGGCAGTCAAAGCCTTGGCGCTCTCGCCCACCACGTCATCTGCCATTTTTACCTCTTGCCCCAAAAGCTCGCTCAAGCGTTTCGCAACTGGCTTCAGGCTGTATTTTTCATTAAATTCGCCCTTCGGCCGTCCCAAGTGCGAACACAGGATAACCTTCGCCCCATGCTTTACCAGGTACTGAATGGTAGGCAGCGCGCCCACCAGGCGGTTTTCATCCGTAATGTTCTTGTTTTCATCCAGCGGAACGTTAAAATCGCACCGGACCAGTACTTTTTTACCCTTGACGTCAATGTCTTCTATTGTCTTTTTATTCATGTCACACACCTCGTCCTTTCGTTTTCACGGAAAATTTTGGTCAAACCTTTTCCATCCCATATTGTACCCCAAATGGTTCCAATTTGCAAGTCAAAAAACAAATTTTTAACAAACTTCCCCGTCTTTTGGCTTTAGGTAAATCACCCCAATCGCACCCGGCCCTGTATGCACGCCTACGCACGCGCCGATCGGCGCTGTGACAATCTTTTCCACACCAGCACGTTCTCTGAGAAGCTGTGCCATTTCCTCCGCCTTTTCCGGCGCATTGGCGGTGACAATCCCAACCAGTTGGTTTTCCATATGGCCGGCCCGCCCCATGATGTGCTCCACCATCTTGGGATACAGCTTTTTGCGCCCGCGTACCTTGTCGCGGTTCATCACCAGCCCATCCTCAATCGCCAGTATTGGCCGGATATCCAGCACATCAGCCACCATTTTGGCCGCCGGGCTGATACGCCCGCCTTTTTGCAGATAATCGAGCGTATCTACCGTAAACAAAACCTCCGTCCTGGAAAATTTATCTTCTAAAAATGCGACAAGTTCTTCCATAGACGCCCCGTTCTGCAAAAGCTTTGCTGCTTCCAGCACCCACATGCCATAGCCATAGGTAAAATTCATGCTATCCAATATGGTGATATCCGCCGTCCCCTCTTCTTCCAGCAATAGCTGCTTTGCCAGGTTCGCGCTCTGGAACGTCCCGCTGCCCCTGGACGAAATTGGGACATATAAAATAGCATACTCCCCGCTGTACTTCCGGAAAGCGTCCATATGCTCAGCCACAGTAACCTGTGCAGTTTTGGCCGCGCCAGAAAACTGCCGCTGCTTTTCATAAAACTCTGCCGCACCCATTTCCACCTGGTCTAAGTAAGATTCTTCGCCAAACACAATGTGTATGGGAATGACATGGATATCATATTGTTTTGCCAAATCCAGCGAAATATCCGACGCACTGTCGGTCATCAATTTGATTTTTTTCATGGCCACACTCCTTATTGGGTCTACCAGTCATATTGCGTCAGCGCCCCGGCAGTCTGAAGCGACGAAAAACCCGTCTGCCGCAGCGCTTCGTATAATACCACCGCCACTGCGTTGGACAAATTCAAACTGCGCGCCTCGGATATCATCGGGATGCGGATACAGCTTTCCGGATGGCTTTTGAGCAGCGCTTCGTCCAAGCCTTTTGTCTCTTTCCCAAACACCAGGAAATCTCCTTCCCGGTAAGATGCCTCATCATGCCGGTGCAGCGCTTTGGTAGTGGAAAAGAAAAACCTGCCTTCTTTATGTTGCGCAAAAAAATCATCGA
>CALGRC010000054.1 GCA_937959315.1 uncultured Clostridia bacterium
GTTATTTGTAATATTTACTCTCCCGAAGATTTCATCTGTTTCGGTCAGATATTCAATCGGAGCCAAATCGTGAGATTCAAAAAATTCCATCTGGCCAACCTGAATGTCCGACGCAGTAATGGCTACATCATCCACATAATAGGGAATCACAATATCCCTATTCTCAACTCCGTCCACAACCGCAGTCAATCTGAAATACATGCGTCCGTTACAGTTTGCGGGGTCTTTTGCTTTTCCCCTGCTCGTTGCTTCAATATTCCATGAAGTGTTATAGTCTTTCGTAAGCTGATGCCATTCACCGTCTGCAATATTCACCGTCGCAACGTAATCGGTTCCGCAGTCCATCAGCTTGCGTTCTTCTGTTTCGGTATCCGTAGCATAGGTATTGTGTGTAAACAATATTTGAGCTTTCGCTTCGGTAACACCTTCGGGAAGTGTATATCCGTCTGCAATTTTCATAGAAGCAGATATATTCACATTTTGTCCCAGGGGAAGACTGACGTCCTGCGACAGCGCCGGAAGTGTGGAAGTAGTTGCGCCGGTCATCTTTACGTGTGCTCCCAATGTTCCCGTTTGTGCTGCTTCTTCAGAAAAAACAACATCTCCGCTGGCATGTACACCCCAGGGGTTAAACGAGGTTGTGTTTCCGGCAGTGCTGGAAATTCTGCCGCTTGTGGAATATCCAGTATCTTCAAATCCGCCGTTGGCAACGGGGTTAGCAATTTTGTAAACCTCAATATCATCTACATAATAGCTGATTTTTGTATTGTTGTCGCGGGAGCCGCGAACCTGAAGGTTACAGTTGGCGTTATTATAGCTTTCCGGTCCGGAGTATTTATAATATCCCCGAACGGTTGTCCACTCGGTGGAGCACATTGTTTTGCCGTCTTTCTCATACTCCGTCACCGGAATCGGCGTATCCTGCGCCACAACCGCATATGCATGCCATTGCTTTTCTTCGTTTGTTAGTTCTGGAAGATCCGTCATATAAATTGATGCCGCAACCTTGTCTTTCGGCGTGTTAGAGTTTGATGGGTCAAAATCCATTATTTTCACTCTGGCGGACATAACATACCAAGCGTCGCGTTCCAATTTTACGCCTTGCGTAAATCCAGGGTTTCCGTTGTTTTGCGTTGCATCTTCACTATAAACGATAGACAGGCATCCATCATTTGTGCCTTCAACACCGTCCACCCAGCTGGAAGTTCTTCCACCTGAGGTGCCAAGTCCATTCCAGCCTTTTGCGTCTTCTTTAAAGTTCCCGTTAACAACAATGTTATCCCCCATAGCGCCAGGCGTCGTTGCACATGCAACGCCTGACACTGTTGTGGCGATAAGTGTTGCTGTCAGAAAAACAGATAGTTTTTTCTTAAGCCCAACCATAAACACTACATCTCCTTAATATTTATCTGATTTCTACAACTTCATAAACCCTTTGAATCAGAGCTGCGGCTTCTGCCCTTGTTGCAGTTGCTTTTGGACGGAAGTTTCCGGTTTCATCACCCTCTAAATATCCAATTGCAGAGAGGGACCTTACGTCATCCTGCGCCCAATCGGCAATCTGTGCTTTGTCGGCAAAATCTTTTCCGTTGCCATAAATGGTTTCAAAGGTGAGGTAACGGTATGCGCGCATCAGCATAGAAGCCATTTCCTCGCGGGTAATGTCTGCTTTTAAATCATAGTCTGCGCTAAGCAATGCTCCGTCTATCAGGTCGGCAAACTGCGCCCCTGTTAGAATTTCCTGGTACCAGTTCTCTGTTCCTGCGCTGGCAACCGCCTTGTCAAAGACTGCCTGCTGCGCTTTTATCTTCGCTTGGAAGGTCGGTGTGCCCCAAGAGGATGCGTGGCGCGACCACTCCATATCTTTTTCATACTTCAGCCAACGAAGCGTCAGCGTTAAAAATTCTGCGCGGGTAATCGGACGGTCAGGCTCGAACATTGTATCGCTGACCCCCGTTATCATGTTGTTACGGTACATTTTATAAATTAAGTTTTCTGCCCAGTGACCTTTGGTATCCTGGAATTCACCAGTAGCGACTATCGGCTCTTCCACCTCGGGCGTTTCTATTTCAACCGGAGGCTTCACGGGGGAATATTTATCCTTTAATGCGTCGTAAACGTCTTCATTCCCTGTCACTATGCCATCCGGTTCCTGCGGCTCGTTGGTGCCAGCAGATACTCCTCCTGTCACAACCTCCTGGCTGTGGGGCGTTGCCGTAACGGTACCATTTCTTGAAACAATACCAAAGTAACCAGGCTGGGTGATTCGGCCCGCATCCGTGTCTAAATAGTCAAAAATTCTCTTGCCGTCAACAGTCAGCACCAGGCGAACACCACTTGCTTCGTTCATTGCGCCTGCCTGAACATGCACCGTCTTTTTATACGGCAACACGTTCGGTCCGTTGGGATATGCTTTTCCACCAAAGGCGAGCGCACCTTCAACATCGCCAAAGAACACCCTGCGGCTTCCGCCATTAAATCTTTGAAGCTCAATTTCCGATTCCTTAATTACCATAATATATCCTGTGCTGTTGTTTGCCGTCTTGTTGCCTTCCTGCATTCTGAACTGGATTGACGGCCAGCCGCCCTGGTTATCAATATTAATATCAAAGTCAAAGATTTCGTTTGTGAATTTCTGTCCTGTATAGTTTGCTGAGCCTCCGGGGGTATTAAACACAATTCCGCCGTCTTTGGCCGTCTTTGTGCCGCTGCCCTCAACCGTCCAGTTATTCACATCGCTTAATATCGGGGAGATGTCATACGGCGTGAAGCTGGCAGG
>CALGRC010000055.1 GCA_937959315.1 uncultured Clostridia bacterium
ACCAAATTGATATACGGTGTTGCCACTTCAATATTGGATGAACCAATTGGCGTAATCTCTACACAGGTACTATGAACATAATAATTGGCATCCTCTTTTTCAACGCCAGCCGCTTCCAACCCTTCGCGTACAACCCTATCGTTAAAAATAGACGGGCGGGTATACCCATCCGCAATGCATTGCATACACAAATCCAGTAAGTCGTCCGGCATTTCAGGCGTATAACACACTGCTACAGAAGGGTTCACCAGTTTGGTAGTTGCAATGGCTTTCACACACAGATATGTCAATTCATTACACACTGGGGTGCCGGCACGATCTAACCCGCCCACCATCACAGAAGCCGGCCAAGAGTTATAAATCTCATTATGCTTATAATACAGCTGTTCAATGAGTTCTAATGCCTTTTCCTTTGTCAATATGCCGTCTTTTATATCCTGCACATAATATGGATATAAATACTGATCCAAACGCCCAGTCAACGTCACATCTTCTATTAATTTACAACAAAACTGTACAAACCACATACACTGCATAGCCTCATAAAAATGTGTGCAAGGCAAATATGGCGCACGTGCAAAATTAGCTGCCATCTGCATCAATTCTGCTTTTCGCAATTTATCTTCCTCAACACAGCTCATCTTCTCTAACGCTTCCCGGTAGCGTCCGGCAAACCGCACTACCGCTTCTAGACTGTTTCTGCTTGCCTGATAAAACGCATATTTTTCCAAATCATTTTCATCCGTATCCGCTAAATACCCATCCAGTTCTTCCAAGATTCCCCGAATACCTTTGTGCAGCAATTTTTCATAATCAATCACCCGATGGTACGTAGCATTGCTATCAAATCCATTGATAGGGAAGGTACTTGTATTCACACGGGAGCTATGTTCAATGATATCGCGATGGTACTGCTCAGGGACAAATCCACTGTCATAGCGCCCCACCAACAATTCCAAATGGTTGACCGTCACAGGATATTCGTCCAGCAATGCACATTCTATCTGTGCCCGGCGCAAATTGTGTGCATAGGGTGGCGGATTATCCAAAATTGCTTTACTAATCAAATATTGCCGCTGCGCCACCCAATCCCAATTATTTCCGTTTTCAAAGGCAATCTGCCTATATGCCTCTGTTCGATTCATGATAATCCCATCCTTTCACCTGACAGCCATATTCAGCAAACACCTTCCGCCACCGAGATATTCTTTCTTCTGGCGGCGTAGACAAACCCGCACCTCTAAATGGAATACCCAGCGATTCATATTTCCCAACACAATACCCATGAAATGGGAGCAATTCCACCTGATGTTTGCGCGGGAGCAAAGAAATCCATTGTGCAAGTTCCCGGACATCATCTATATTATCATTGAATCCAGGTACTACCGGTATCCGCAAAATCAATTCTACAAGCGTTTCTCCGCTTAATTTTAAAATGTTTTCCAAAATTTGCGTATTATCTTTCCCTGTAGCCATAAAATGCTTTTCGCTGTTAAGGCATTTAATATCTGCATACACCAAATCTGGCATACAACGGCAAAACGCCTCCCAAGGTACGCAGCCAGCCGTCTCTATTGCAGTATGGATGCCAGCTTTACAGCAGGCATCCAGTACGCCTTCTAAAAATGTAGCTTGCAATAATGGTTCGCCCCCGGAAAAAGTAACACCTCCGCCCGAACGACGGTAAATCCCCAAATCTTTGCAGAGTTCAAACATCAGTTCTTCCTGCGATATCCATTTCCCCGTTTTTTGTAATGCCTGTGCATAACAAGTATCCGCGCACACACCGCATGCAGTACAGTGCGCCGTATGCAGGGCTGTTTTACCATCTGCTGCCCGGGGGCACACCTGCACACACCGTCCACAAGCAATACACTTCCCTGCAAAAAACTGTATCTGCGGCGCCGGGAACCAAGTTTCTGGATTGTGGCACCACCAACACCGCAGATTGCAGCCCTTAAAAAATACCGTAGTTCGCACACCCGGGCCATCATGGATAGAAAAATGCTGAATCCCCGTAATCATGCCCTTCATGCGCAGCCCCTCACATCAATCATTTCGATAAATTACCACTGCATCTGCTGAAGAAATGCGAATTTTTGCACATGCAAAGTCCCCAATCTCCAAATCAGCAATTTGAGCCACCTGCACTGTTTGCCGTTCCAAATCTACAAGATATAACCAAGATGTTGTCCATGTCCTCCATAATCCAATAACCGGCGTCTGCCCTGTTGCATTGGTTTCCCCAGTATCTATCATCAACCGCATCCGCTCGGCATTTACCCCTGCCAGCTCACCGGCCACCGTCTGGCTGTCGTCCCGATATCCGCCAAACGCCCCTTTTTGTTCTGACAAAGGAATATCTACGTTAATTAAAATATCCCCATCGTAAATACTGTGTAAATTTTTAATTGTTCCGTCTGAATTTTTATTGAATTCCAGAAAATCACCGGTTTTGATGATGTTTCCATTCGTTTTCCGGATGGCCGCTTCCTCTTCTGCAATATATTCTACCAATTGCCCATTTTCATAGCAGTACACTTTGTATACCGTATCCCCATTATCATCCAGTGCGCTTACCACCTTATCGATAACAACCGGATATGTACGGAGAATTTCATCACCTGTCGTTGTCAAAACTACTGGGACACCATCCAAAGGTTCATCATCGCGGAACCCATAAAGCTTTGCAGAAAAGGTAAGATCGGACTCGGGCAAAGATGAGCCCTTTTGTACTGTGTAATTTTGTTTTTCATCTGGATAATCCAGCGGCACACGAAAAATAGTTGTGTCCTCGTCGCCATAAGCAACGGCATAAGGCGATGAATTATCCATTAAGAACCATCCGCGAGCTGCGCCGCCGCGCCATTGCAGTACCCCTTTTTCGCCGGGGGCCCCTGTATAATTTCCACGTAATATGAAAGCATTTGGCGCATCATCTGCATCTGCCGTTTGAATTTCTGCAATTTCCCCATGATCTGTCAAGCGGTAGCGTATCATTTGGCGATTGACAATCTTTTGAAACGGCTGTGTGCCTGGCACCCCAGTTGTCACCTGGATTTGCGCACCGGTCGGATCCCCATTTTCAAAATCGATATAACGGCCAAGCATATCTATCCGCAAGCCTGCTTCATCCACCCGGATTCCATACGCATCCCCCTGGCATAGGAACATGGAATAAATTTCTTCCTCTTCCATTTTAATACCATTGATTTTCATGTTTTCTGCACCAAAAGCCTGGATCCATGCACCATTAGCGTCAAATAGTTCAAATGCCACACGGTTATCAAACCCACCCTGCAATTTGACATTATATAACAAGGCAGTTGTCTCGGAAGTTGAAAGCCTTTGGACCTCTACCAACCTATTTGTACGATCCAATAAACCGATAACGTTTTGGCCTGCCTTTAATATAGAAATATCCTGACGCATACTCTTTAGCAATGGTATATTCTTCGCCGGCAATTTCAATCATATCCTCGCTAAGGGCCGTAACATTCCCGCCTGCCTTACGGTCGGTCACTTCCACTAGGCATAAGCCATAATTCCCATATTTGGGGGCGGCAATTTGCACTACATCCCACGCAGCAATTTCATTGATACTGGCAGGCGCACCGTTTTTACGAATGTCTACCGCCCAGTCGGTCTCTTCCAAGTCCAGCGGCTGGCTGCCATCTTTAAAAGTGATACGGCTCCCGGATATAACATCTACCACACGGGTTTGGAAAGCAGTTACCAATATAACGTCAAAATCCCCGTTGGCATCGGTATCGCTCAATATAACTGTACCGGCATCCGGTGCTAACATACTGACATCCTCCAATGGCGCCGCTGTACTATTAAAAATCAGGTTCGGGGCGTCTGACAGCCGGTAACGACGGATTTTCCCATCCATATCACAAGCCAATTCCCGGAAGGATGTTTCTTCTTTGACGATTTCCCCGGCATCCAATGTCAACAAGCGTGTATCATCTGCCCACGCCCCAATGATGGTATAACCGCCGTTTTCATTTTCACTTGCATAAAATGTCACATACATCCCTACCATGGAAGCAACATCTGTTTCGCCAACATCAAACAAAAGGTCGCCAATCTTTACGCGGCGGTTTCCAACCCCTACAGATTCATAAATCGAAGTATAGGAATTTGCCTGCACCACACCTTCTCCCCAAACACAATGCAGACGTTCTGTTAAAAGAGTGCGGCTGTTATCTTTGATGACCTTTGGGCTGTCCCCTTCATATCCAACTTCCAGCAGCATTGGGGCATGCAAGGCATGAAACAGCATGGCCGCCAGATCCCGCCTCTTTAGGTTTTCTGCCCCCATTTGCTGGACGCCCAAAAACAAATCCAAATCATTGGCCTGGATCAAATACCCAGTTGGATAACCGCCAGTCAGCTCTGCCATTGGCTCATATCCCAACGCACATACTAAAATTTTTGCCATTTGTTCATAAGTAATGCTGTCGTCCGGACGAAATGTGCCATCCCCAAACCCATCCAGCAATCCATGAACAACTGCTGCACGGATTGCTTCATGATTTGGTGTTTCATCCGTCACATCTGTAAAAGCAACATCTGATTCTGTATATCCCGATACATGAATCCCCAGCAACTGTACAGCCGACAATGCAGCTTCACCACGCGTCACAGTATCATCAGGACGAAAATTCCCCCCGCTATCCATATCATATAAAATACCCAGACAGCTAAGCGCACGCAACATTTCAAGCAAACCATCCTCTGTCACATCCAATGGGACCGCGGCCTGGGAAGGTACTGAAAAAGTAAGGCAACACAGCAATATTATACATAATACCCGTTTTAACCGATTCATTTTACCGCTCCTTCCTACGCCGCCGTTAATTTCAGCAAACCGTCCAAAATTTTTGCCGCCTGCGCCTTTGTGGATACCCCTTCCGGCACAAAATGCATTTCATCCATTCCGTTTACCAGCCCTGCTGCTTTTAATGTATAAACTGCGTCCTTGGCATATGGGGCAATCTCCGTATCGTCTGCAAACAATTCCGGCTGCCCGCCAGATACTTTAATCCCCATCATATCCATCGCACGGCATAACATCGCAGCCATATCCTGCCGCGTAATCTGCGCTCCCACACCAAAGCAAGTATCAGATAGTCCATTGACAATACCATATTGTTTTGCAGCCGCTACATATGGGGCATACCACGCCTGGCTATCCACATCCACAAAGCCTGCTGGCTGACTTTTTAATGGCAATTCCATTGCAGAAACCAGCATTTTTACAAACACTTCCCGCGTCAATGCAGCATCCGGTTCAAACAGCCCTAAATCCGTCCCCTGTACCACGCCTTTTTGATATAAAGACATCACCGGCACATAAGCCCAATGGCTTTCGGGCAAATCAGAAAACGGGCTGCCGTCTGGCTGCACAATGTCTGATGGTATATTCCCGCCAGCAGGAGGCAGGGTAATCTGGGAAGAAGGCCGCCCGCCGCCACTACTGCTGCCGCCGCTTCCGCCGCCATGGATAGGATTTCCACCGCCTTGGTTAGATTCTTCCAATTTGACGGCAGATAATACCGCATTCTGAAATGCGTCCCGCACTGCATCCAACGTTAAAAAATCCTGATTGGTCATAGCTTTATAGACCGACACACGTGCCTGTGAACTATCCAAACTTTTAAATGCTTCCAAATCTTCCGGTTTCAATGAAAATTGATCCGCATATGTTTCTAACACATTCCAAATATTTTCATGATTATGCTCTCTGTAGAGAGCAAGCAGCGGGAACCCATCCTCCATCGCCTGCACAAAATCCGATGCAGATTTCCATTCACCCTCATGGGCGGCATTTAGGGTACGCCCGTAAAAGGCAAGTTGAGCGGCATCTGTCAACTTGTCATATTGCTCCAACGGCAAACACAATATATCTGCATACGGACGCACAACTTCTACCGCTTTTACCATATCGCTTCCGCAAGCATTGAGCATCTGTGCAATGACAACATCATTAAACCCGTTTGACAAAGCCGTATCATCTGCAAAATCTTGATGCACTAGGGCATTGCCTACTCTTGCCCGCACAACGTCTACAGGTAAATCTAGATATTCTTCCATCAGTAATCCCATACTCTGTAATATCAGCCGGTTATCAGGCTCATCCAAAATTTCTTGAACTTCTAATGCATTTGCAGCATTGTTTATGCGTTTTAGCATGGCCTGCCGTTTATCAGAGGAAGCCTGCACATATTCCCCTGGATGATCCGGCTTTTGATCCAATGAAGACGGCGCATATCCTTTCGTACCAGCATACACTGTGTACCAACCTGTTTCGTCGCTGTCTTCCATATACAAGGTATCATGAAACGACCCATCTTCTGCTGCCAATACCTCACAAATATAAAATACATCTTCCAAAACGCCAAATTCCCCGCCCGGCGAAACAATTTGAAGCGAAACAGGAGTCCCAGATGCCTCAATCGGAACCACACCGCTGACAGTAACGATATTCCCCACAATTCTTGGTTCATTTACCATTACCCGGATAGGTTCGTTAGCATAACAAA
>CALGRC010000056.1 GCA_937959315.1 uncultured Clostridia bacterium
CCAATCCACAGCATCTTAAACAGTATATCATAGTTCTTGGAGAGGAACTCTAAAAACTACTACTTTATTATACGAGGAGGAAAAACCATGACACTCCAAACGCTGTTTTCGCTTGTGCTGTCCGCCGCCCTGCAGGCAGGCGTCGTCGGGCTGGTACTCCTCTGCGTCCGGCAATTCATGCGCAGATGGCTGCCTGCAAAATGGGTCTGCCTGCTGTGGCTGGTGCTGCTGTGCAAGCTGCTCTTCCCCTTCGGGCCGGAAAGCGCCCTCAGCCTGTTTAATGCCGCACCAGAGCCGGTGCGTGAGGCCATAACCACTCCGTCTGCGCCGCACCAAATGCAGGCGGGACAGCAACCGGCCGGTTCTGCCGCGTCCGCTGAAAATACCGCTGCCTGGCAGACGGCAGCGGCTTGGATTTGGCTGGCCGGCGCCGCAATATTGCTGCTGTGGCTGCTGGCTACCCGGCTGGCGCTTGCCTGCCGCCTGCGCCGCACCGGGCACAGTGCCGGTCCGCGGCTGCAGCGGCTGCTGGAGGATTGTCGTATCCGTATTGGCATCCCCCAGCCGGTGGGGCTTGTCATCCAAGAGGCAGTTGCGGCGCCGTCCCTGCTGGGGCTCCGGCGTCCCAAAATCCTGCTGCCTGCCCATGTGGCCGATATGCCCGATAAAACCGTACAGTATATTTTCCTGCATGAATTGTCCCACATCAAGCGGTGCGACCCCTGCCTTAATGCCCTGCTGCTGGCCCTGCGGACCGTATTTTGGTTCCAGCCGGTGCTTTGGCTGTGCTTCCGCCTGCTCCGGCAGGATATGGAACTAGCCACTGATGAACGGGTGCTGCAAACCATCGGCAGTGCAGAACGCACCGCCTACGGCGAATCACTGCTGGACACCCTGCACCAGATGGCTTCCCCTCCCGCCCTGCCGCGCCTGCTGGGGATGGTAAACGGCAAGCACAGCCTGAAAGAGCGGCTCCGGCAGATTGCCAGGTTCCGCAAATCCACCCTGGCCCGCGCCATCGCAGGCATGGCAGCAGTCATAATACTCAGCAGCGTATGCCTGACCAGCGCAAAAACCATCCTGCCAGACACGGTTGCACCACTGCTGGAACCGCCGCTGCCGTCCCTTGCGGCGATGGTACAGCCAGAACCCATATCACCAGAGCCGCCTGCGTCCGTGCAGCCAGAACAGCAGGAACTGCCGGAACAGGCACAACAGCAAGAGCCGCCTGCACAGCCCGCCGAAACAGGTACAACGGAGCCGGAACCCAACCCGGCGGAACCGCCTGTGCCCAGCACATCACAAGAACCCGCCGCTGCGCTGCCGGCGCAAACCCTCAAGCCAGACGCCCCATCTGCTAGGATTACTACACAGCTTTATGAGCTGCTGCCCGGTACCAGCATCCCAGTGCTGGAACAGTATATGCAGGAGGAAGGCCGCACGGCCGGCGCAGACGGCTGCAGCCTGGCAGACAGCTACTACAAAGGTACATATACGCTCAATGCACAAACCCCTGCAGTATCGGTATCGGTAACCGCCGACCAGAACGGCGCCATCACCTACCTGACCGACAACAATCTTGGCCGCAGCATCTATATACAGGCTATCGACCCGGAAACCAACCGGCGGGTTTGCCAGTCCAGCACCAGCAGCGACCTCCGCTGGGCGGAATCGTTTGTGGGGCTTGTGCCTGGCAAAACCTATACGTTACAGTTGGTCTGCGGCACAGACATTCCAACCGATGTCAACGGCACACTCATAGTCTATTAAAAGGAAGGAGAAAAA
Source organism: uncultured Clostridia bacterium (assembly GCA_937959315.1). Taxonomy (GTDB): domain Bacteria; phylum Bacillota; class Clostridia; order UMGS1810; family UMGS1810; genus CALGRC01. Next base: position 1,786 of record CALGRC010000056.1, read on the forward strand.
TGTATGAAACGCACCATCTGCCTGCTTTTGTTTTTCCTGCTGCCGCTGTCCTCCCCGGCGCTGGCCAACGGTACCATACAATGGACGCGCCCGGCGGACGGCGACATACTCTACCAGGTATTTTATCAGATAGACGGCATGGCCGGGCTCAAAGACATAAATGGCAATGTCCTGCTAGAACCCATTTACAAAAACATCGACGTCGGAACCGAGGCCATTTTGGTACAGGACCAGCAAAACCAGTACGGCTACCTAAGGCCGGACGGCAGTTGGATTGTCCAGCCCACCTATGACTATGGCGCAGACTTTGACCAGGGGGTTGCCGTGGTGGGACGGGATTTCGGCTACACACTGCTTAATTTAAACGGCGCAGAGCTGATTCCCTTGCAGCCGGTACGGCCAGAAAGCTACGAAGGACGGGACTATTATAAATGCAGCTATGACGGGCAAACCACCATATGGGATACCGACGGCCAGCAAGTAGCGCAGCTCCCCTATGAAACCACCTGGATGGCAGGCCTATCGGCCATCGGCATCATAGCGGACGGCAAACAGGGGGTCGCAGCGGCCGATGGCGCCATCCTGCTCCCGGCCGTCTATGATTTGACGGATATTGTCCGCACCGGCACTGCCCCGAGCGACGTTTATATCCTCCGTGCCGCGCAGGGGGATGACCGCTATTGGTTCCGGATGGACGGTACGCCAATTGGCGGCAGCGCCTGGTCGGAAACCGGTGCCGTCTCTGTTATCGCAGGTACCATCGCCATCAACCGCGACGGGAAGGAAGGGCTGATGGATTTGAACGGCGATGTCATTTTGGAACCCGCCTACCAGGACGTGTATGTGGTAACCGGCCACGGATATACCGGCGCAGGGATTGTTGCCGTTAAGCAAAACGGCAAAACCGGGCTGCTCAAATGGGACGGCTCTGCTTACCAGGCGCTTATCCCACCGCGGTGGGCCAGCACAGTACAGCCCAATTATATGAGCCGCATGGGGGATGGCTCCATTGCAGTGGTGTGCGTGCAGAACTATGGCGACGGCCGGACCGAGCTGCGATACGGCCTGGTTGGGGAGGACGGCAATATTCTGCTGGAGCCGGTATATGGCTACATCAACTGGAATGACGAAACAAGCAGCTTGATTGTCAAAGATGCCGACGGCAATGCGGTTTTAGACCCGCCGCTGGGCCAGGGATACACCGACGCCTTGCTGTGCGAAGAGCCGGTGCGGCCTGAGATTGTTTCTTTGCAGCAGGCGGGGGTTTTAAAAGGGGATACCAACGGCGATTTGCGGCTGTGGGACAATATCACCCGCGCAGAATTCCTGGCGCTGCTTGCCCGCGCAGAAGGATGGGAAATCACGTCCGGCCAACCGTCGCCATTTACTGATACTGCCGGCCACTGGGCGGAAGGCATTATAACCGCCGCTGCCCAAAAAGGGCTGGTACAGGGTGCGGACGGGCAATTCCGCCCCGACGGCCCGGTTACATACGATGAAGGCTTCCGCATTGTGCTGCGCGCCTTGGGCGTACCAGACGGGCAACTGGCCGGGCGGGTGGCACTTGATTCGGTAGCGCACGCTGCCGGCATTGACCTCTATCCAGTCTCCCATGGCTCTTCCTGGCCGCTCCCCCGTGAGCAGGCGGCAAAGCTCATATACGATTACCTGCACACTGCCGCCACACCGCAAGACGTCTACAATTATCTGTACCCAATAGTAGAATAGCCAAACGGGCGCCCCTAAAAAAGGGGCGCCCGTTTGGTTTTCATCCCTGTTGTTGCTGCAATGCCTGGCACAGCCCGCGGGCTGTGCGCAGCATATGGGCACAGGTCAGCGTGACGCTGGCCGCCGCAAAGCAAAGCACAGCCGCCCGCAGCGCCAGCACAGACACTGCAAACAGCTTGGTAAGCCATAGCTGCCGTTCCGGGTTCCTCATGGTATCCCTCCTATCCTGTTTTCTAGCATTTGCAAAAACACAGAAACTATTAATAAACAAAAATAGAAAATTTTCTCAAAGAAAATTTTGTCGAAAGATTGACGATTTTCAATTATTATGGTATGATAAATGAGAAATGTGTTTTCTTTAAGTTTGGAATGGAGGAATGCACGTATGATGAAATCTACTGGCATTGTAAGGAAGGTTGACGAACTGGGCAGAATTGTACTTCCGATTGAGTTGCGCCGGACACTGGAAATCAATATCAAAGACGCAATCGAAATTTATGTGGAAGGCAATACCGTCATCCTGAAAAAGTATGAGCCTGCATGTATTTTCTGCGGGAATGCTAAGAATGTAACCACTTACAAAGACAAAAACATCTGTGCCGACTGCTTGGAAGAATTGCGGAAATAAAAAAGGGGCCCTGACGGAAGCAGAACCGCCAGGGCATTTTTGTATCCATTTTACGGCAGGTTAAAAAATGCGCTTTCCCCCCAGTACCGCCTGGCTTCGGCCAGTTCTTCCTCAATGCGCAGCAGCCGGTTGTATTTTGCCACCCGCTCGCCGCGCGACGGCGCGCCGGTTTTTATCTGCCCCGCATTTAGGGCGACCGCCAAATCGGCAATGGTGGTATCGTCCGTTTCACCGCTGCGGTGGGAAATGACCGCGGTATAGCCATGCCGGTTGGCCATCTGCACCGCGTCAATGGTCTCGGTCAATGTGCCAATCTGGTTGACCTTGATCAAAATAGAGTTTGCTACCTTCTTGTCAATACCGGCTGACAGCCGTTCAGTGTTGGTTACAAATAAATCGTCCCCCACCAGCTGGACCTTGCCGCCCAGCTCCCGGGTCAGCAGCTCCCAGCCCTGCCAGTCGTCCTCGCCCACGCCGTCCTCTATCGAAATAATGGGGTACCGCTCACACAAATCCTTCCAATAGGCCACCAGCTCTTCACGGGTCATTGCCACCCCTGCTTTGGGAAGGCGGTAACCGTCCCCTTCCGCCCATTCAGACGCCGCGGCGTCAATGGCAATGCGGAACTGGGTATGCGTGTTATAGCCCGCTTTGGCAATGGCCTCCAGTATCAGCGACAGCGCATCCTCATCCTTGTCCAGCGACGGCGCAAAGCCGCCTTCATCCCCCACGCCGGTAGAACCGCCCATCTCTTTGATGACCGACTTGAGCGCGTGAAACACCTCTGCGCACATTTGCAGCGCTTCAGCAAAGGTGTGCGCGCCGATGGGCATAATCATAAATTCCTGGATATCCACATTGTTGTCTGCATGCGCGCCGCCGTTTAAAATGTTCATCATGGGCACTGGCAGCACATGCGCATTGCAGCCGCCCACATACTGGTACAGGCTCAGCCCCAGCGCGTTGGCCGCCGCCTTGGCGCAGGCCAGCGATACGCCCAAAATGGCGTTTGCACCCAGCCGCGATTTATTGCGTGTGCCGTCTAAATCGCACAAAATCCGGTCGAGCAGCCGCTGGTCCAGGACATTGCCGCCCACCAGCGCCGACGCGATTTCATGGTTAATATGCTCTACCGCCTTGGATACCCCTTTGCCGCCATACCTGCCGCTGTCGCCGTCCCGCAGCTCCGCCGCCTCATAAATACCGGTGGACGCCCCTGACGGCACACTGGCGCGCCCCACATAGCCGCCCTCCACAATCACTTCCGCTTCAACGGTTGGGTTCCCGCGGGAATCGAGCACCTCCCGGCCAAATACATCTAAAATCTCAATGTACTGCTTCAATACAATCCCTCCCCTAAAAATATGGACAGGGATAGGGTTCCCAAGTTTTGGATTCCTATGCACCCAGCCAAAAATCCACTTTTTTCAAAAAACTTAGTACATTTCACCAGGGAGTCCCCGGACCCCGCAAACGACCGCTCCGCGGGGTAAGCTACACTTTGAAACAAAAATAAAACCCAGGCAGCCCAAAATGATTGGCTGCCTGGGTTTCTTAATAGCTTAAACATGTCACTTCAATAAATAGGAGCCGCGCAGCATGACAATACCGTCGGCTGTAAAAGCCAGCCCGCGGCCGTCGTTGACCGGCACAATCAAATGGTGGTTGGCCGGCGCGTCCGCACCGTCCGCCAAATCGGCGCCTGCCGTCACATCGGCAATGCCGCCCTTCTGCGAAGCCAGCACCACTGCCTGGCCCTGCCGCAAAATAAGCTCCGTCCCCGCGTCGCACAGCAGGGTCTGCCCTTCTTCCACCGTTACCACTTCAAACTGCCCAAATGTCGTACTGGCCTGCGCACCGTCGGTCAACTGCCCGATTGCCGCCGCGCTCACCTTCCTGTCTATGTATTCCTGTATTTCCGGCACAACCCTATCGGTGATATACGACAGCGTCACCACCGGATCGCCCTCTGACCCCGGCGCAGCAGCCTGCACTGCATTGGCCAGCAACAAAACAAGCACACAAACAGACGCAATGATTCTGCTTTTCATACCGCCTCATCCTTTGTCCCTATCCAGTGTCAAATCTGCATGTCAAAACGCCAGCCCTAAACTAATGCGCAGCGCTTCGTCTACCTGTTCCATCAACCCTTCATCCAAACGCCCGATTTTTTCCTTCAGCCGCCGCTTGTCAATGGTACGCACCTGCTCCATCAGCACAACAGAATCCTTGTTAAGCCCATAGTCGTCGCCAATCACTTCAATGTGCGTCGGCAGCTTGGCCTTGTTAATCTGGCTGGTAATTGCCGCAATGATAATTGTCGGGCTGTACTTGTTGCCCACGTCGTTTTGCACGACCAGTACCGGCCGGATGCCGCCCTGCTCGCTGCCCACTACCGGGCTTAGGTCTGCATAAAAAATGTCTCCGCGTTTTACAATCACATTCATTCACACTCCGCTAGTTTGTCCTCGTAGCTCCGCTGCAGCTGGTCGTCTGCGCCCACACAATATTCTGCCAATTCCAAATTGATCTCCGCCATTTCCTCATAGCCCTTTTTCATGCGGTCGGACAGCTCAATGCGCTTTTTTTCACGGATATACAGCCGCATGGCGTCCCGGATAAACTGGCTCCGGTTGACATTTTGTGAACTTGCAATGGTATCGACTTCCTGTAACAATGCGTCAGGTACGCTGATGAGTATTTTCTTCTGCCGTGCCAAGTGAATCAAGCCCCCATTCGGTATGCAGTCTGTGCTGCGAAATATCTACATACATATTTGATATCATACATTATATCCTCTTTGGGCGGCAAAGTCAAATGCAGTTTATGCCAAAGCGGCAGATACTGCCACTATGCTGCCGCCGCATTCCGCCGGTGCGCAAAGCCTACACCAAGTAGTTGAGCACACTGACGAATTGGCCGTTTTGTATGTAGACACGGGGGATGCGCTTGCCAATGACACACAGCACTTCATAGTTGATGGTACCCATCAGCGCTGCAACAGCTTCTACTGTAATACTATCATTGCCATCTTTTCCAAATAATATAACCTCATCGCCAACATTTATGTTTTTCACGTGCGTCACGTCGATCATGCACTGATCCATACAGATATTCCCAATCACCGGCGCGCGCCGGCCTCCCACCAATACCTGTGCCCGGCGCGACAGGGTGCGCGAATACCCGTCGGCATAACCAATGGCAATGGTCGCCACCAGCATATCCCGTTCGGCCACAAAGGTGCCGCCGTAGCTGACCGCCGTGCCCGCCTCCACACGGTTGAGGTTGGTCACCACCGTCTTAAACTGCATCGCCGGACGCAGGTCAATTGCCTGATGGTTCACCGTATCCGACGGATAGTGCCCATAGGTAATCAGCCCGCTGCGTACCATATCCAAATGGTACGCGGGGAAGTCAATGATACCCGCACTGTTGCAGCAATGCCGGATGGGGATATGCAGCCCGCGCGCGTCCAGTTCGTCGGTGACCGACACAAACCGCCGGAACTGCTCGTCGGTAAACGACCGGTCCGCCTCGTCCGCCTTGGAAAAATGGGTAAAAATGCCCCCAACCGCAATGCCGGGCAGCGCCGCAATCTGCAAAATTTCCTCTATCACCGCAGCATCCTTTTCCAAATCGCCGTACACCCGGTAGCCCACCCGCGTCATACCGGTATCCAGCTTGATGTGGATGGTTGCCTGCCGCCCCAGCGTCTGGGCCGCCTCAGAAACCCGGATGGCGGTATCCATATCAAACACCGTGGGGATGACGTCATAGGCCACAATATCGTATAAATTATCCACAATGGCCGGCCCCAGTATCAAAATGGGCGCGGAAATGCCATGGGTGCGTAGCTGCTTGGCTTCTTCAAAGGTGGCGACCCCCAAAAAATCCGCGCCGTTGCCCACCAGCGTCCGGGCGGTTTCCAAATACCCGTGCCCGTAGGCGTCCGCCTTCACCACCGCCAGCACCCTGGCGTGCGGGTCGGTCACCCGCCGCACCTCCTTGATATTATGTTCCACCGCATCCAGGTCCACTTCCACCCATGCCCGCATCCTCTGTACTCCCTTTCTATGCACATCTGCTTATTTTTTAAACGTAAAATCCAAAAAATCCACCTGTATCCGTTCATTCCCCTGGCTATCCAGCACAGTGAGCTTAACCGGCGTCAGCCTGCCGCCGTTGAGATACAGCCGCATGGCCGCCCGGTAGGGGTTGGGGGCTTCCACCGGCGCTTCCAGCACCAAAAGCCCATCCTGTTCTGCCACCTCTTGCTGTGGCTGTGCAAAAAACTGCTGTAAAAACGCCCCCGGCAAAAGCGGCAAAACCCCCTCTGCCGTACCGGCGTCAACCACACCGTTCCCGCCGGAAATAGTTGACCTTCCGCCGCCCACCGCAACGGTCATCCCGTCAAACTGCAACTGGTAGGTGTCTGCATCCTGCCAATCCAGCGTAAAGGTATAGGCGTTTTCCCCTTTATTTGATTTGACGGACGCCGCGCATTCCGCCCGGTAAGGCCGCGCATAAGCCGCCCGGATATCCTCCGCCGTGTTCCCTAGCCGTTCTTCTGTACCGCTGCACCCGCAAAGGGCTGTCATGAGTAACAAAACCGCCAGGATTCCCCGTTTCAATTTCCCGCCAAGCCCTCCTTGTTAGCTCTGCAATACATATTTTACCGCATACGGCAGGTTTTCCAAAATATCCGTAGGCGTCATGCCGTATTCGCCTTTGTCCAGCGCCGCCATGTCGCCCGAGAGCGCATGCAGGTACACCCCCAGCTCAGCCGCTTCAAACGGCGCCAGCCCCTGCCCCAGCAAAGATAAAATCACGCCCGACAATACATCCCCGCTGCCGCCGGTCGCCATACCGCAGTTACCCATAATGTTGCGCCGCACCCTGCCGTCGGGCGCGGCCACATAGGTTTCGCTGCTTTTAAGCACCAGCACCACGCCATGCCGCCGGGCAAAATCCGCCGCACATTTGGCAGGGCTTGCCGCAATGGTTTCTAGCGGCAGGCCGGACAGCCTGGAAAATTCCATCCAGTGCGGTGTGAGCACCACCGGCCCCGCCCTGCGGGATAGTATATCTATATTCCGCGCCAATGCATTTATGCCATCGGCGTCAATGACCGCCGGGATGCCCGCTCCCGGCAGGATATTTGCCAAAATCTGCTGAATGGTATCAGCATTGGCAAGCCCGCAGCCAAACAGCAGCGCATCAGACGCCTGACACCGCTGCAACATGGTTTCTATGCCGTTCATGGTCAAAATGCCGTGCGCATCTGGCAGCGGCAAAGTCATTACCTCGTGCAGGCAGGTTTCAAAGATGGCATTGAGCGACGCCGGGCATCCAAGCGTAATAAGCCCGCTCCCCATTTTCAGCGCCGCGGTGGACGCAAATATTCCAGCGCCGGTCAGCCCAATGGAACCGGCCACCAAAAACACCTTGCCATAATTGCCCTTGTGGGTATCCTCCCGCCGTTTGGGAAGCAGCATACGCGCATCCGCCAGGTTCAACACTTCCGGCGGCGCGCCGGCAGTTTTTTGCACCGCAGCTTCAAAATTCGCCCGGTTCTGCTCCATATCCAACACCGCCGTAGCCAACGCCACACCGCCGTCGTGTGAAATACTCAGCGACATCTGCCGCACCCCCTGTTTTTTCAGCAGCTCTGCCGCGCGGCCAGACAACTGGTAAAACGGCCGGCCCTGTGCGTCGTGCGATACGCCCACTTCACGCAAAGAAAACCCGCGCACCCCCGTGCCCGCCGCTTTGGCAAACGCTTCCTTAGCCGCATACAGCCCCGCCGCTGTTTCTGCTGGATTTTTTTTCTTCTGCATATAGGCACATTCATCCCGGGTAAAAAAACGCGGCAAAAACGCCGCATCCTGCAATAGCCGCTCCATCCGCGCTACCGCCACAACATCCGTTCCCACCAGTGCCATTATTACACCCCCAAATGCAAAAAAAGGACGCTGCAGCGCCCTTTGGCCTTATTTTTTCAAGCTGTCCTCCGGACGGCGGAACACGCTGCGCGGAATAAACATAGAAAAATTATCCAGCATTTTAGCCGTCGGCTCAAAAATCATCTTAATCCGCTGGCCGTCCTTGGAAAAAAGCGCAAAATATGCCCTCCCGCTGTTCGGCGAACTGCTCACATCCAGCACCCGCGTCACATTAGAGTTTTCCTCCCCCCGGTGTTCAGGATCCCCCACCGGCGCTATGATATCAAACGTCTTGCAGTGTACGCTCATCAGCCGTTTGCGTTTGCGGCGGTGTTCAATACGGTCAACGTCAATATCCCCATTGGTAACAATATACTCATATTCCACATTTTGTTTGGTAATCAGCCAGTAGGCCCCAAAAATCAAACCAGCAGCAATCAAAAATAAAATGGTGGAAAATGCCGGGAACACCAGCAGTAAAACCATCGAAACGCAAAGCAGCGCCAGCAAAGCCAGCAAAACGCCGATTATGACGGCAAATTCCCTCCCGCCCTTTTTGCGTTTTACAATATGTTCCAAAAAAATATCCACGAACAATGCCCCCTTTTACTGGTTCCCATTGTACCACAATCCGCCTGTGTTTGACAAGGGAATTCACAGAATGTTTACATCTGCCGTATCCAGCAGTTACCCATTTTTCAGCACCCGGCCGCAAATACGCCCAACCTGTGCGTAAACCTCGCCGGCTGGGATGGTCGGGAACCGTCCGTCCTCATACAGCACACGTCCTTGTACCATGGTAAGCTTCACATCCGCCCCCTGCGCACTGTACACCAAATTGGCATACACATCGGTCAGCGGCTGCATATGCGGCTTAGCGGTATCCACCAAAATCAAATCAGCGTCCTTCCCAACCTCCAGGCTGCCAAACGCCCTTTCCTTGCCCAGCGCCCGCGCACCATTGACCGTACCCATATGCAAAATATCGCGGGCAGACAGCAGCGACGCATCCCGCCGTACCCCCTGCAGCAACAGCGCCGCCAGGTGCAGCTCCTCAAACAGGTTTAAATTGTTATTGCTGGACGCCCCATCGGTGCCAATCCCTATATTCACACCGGCAGCCAGCAACTTATCCAGCTCGCATACGCCGCTTCCCAGCTTGCAGTTGCTGGATGGGCAGGTGGCCACTGTAACGCCGTATTTTGCCAAAATCTGCATGTCCTCCGCGCTGAGATGCACCCCATGTGCCGCTACGGTCGGCGTCCCTTTGCGGAAAAAGCCCAAACTCTCCAAATACGCGGCAGGCGACATGCCGTGTGCAGACTGGCAATCCCGGTTTTCCCCCTCGGTTTCCGAAAGATGGATATGCAGCACCGTCCCCATCCGCGCAGCTTCTTCTGCTTCCAGCCGGAGCAGGCCGCCGCTGCACGAATAAATGGCATGCGGCGCTGCCGATACCAGCACCTGCCCATTATGTTTGCCATGATACCCCGCAAACAGTTCCCGTGTCTTCTGAACGCTTGGGTTCTCTTCCACCCGGCCTTCCTCGTCAGTGGCGCAATAGGTCAGCACCGCGCGGATGCCGCTTTCCAGCACTGCGCGCAGCGTACCCGCCGTACCAAAATACATATCGTTAAAACAAGTGGTGCCGGTAGACACCATTTCCATAATCGCCAGCAAACTAGCCCAATACATATCCTCGTCAGTCAACTGGTCTTCTACCGGGAATACCATTTCTTCAAGCCAGCGCATAAGCGGCAGCCCTTCGGCATAGCCGCGCAGCAGCACCATCGGCGAGTGGGTATGCAGATTGATAAGCCCCGGCATGGCCACCGCACCCGCCGCGTCAATCACACGGCCGGCGCAAATGCCCGCCGGGGCCTTGGTCCCAATATAACAGATTTTCCCATCCTCAATACCAATGACGGCGCCGCGCACAACCGTATCCGCTCCGTCCAGCGTCACAGCCAATGCGTTTTGAATCAAAATATCCATATGCCCTCCCGCATCAATGGTTTTTCGGGTTGACAATATCCCGCCAATCCAAATCCCCGCGGTCCAGCCCGCGCACCAGCACTTCGGCGGTCGCCACATTGGTTGCCAGCGGGATGTTGTGTACATCGCACAGCCGCAGCAGCGCGTTCACGTCAGGTTCATGAGGCTGCGCCGTCAATGGGTCACGGAAAAACAGCACCAAGTCTATCTCATTGTAGGCAATCCGCGCGCCAATCTGCTGGTCACCGCCCTGCGGGCCGGATAAAAACCGGTGTACCTTCAAACCGGTCGCGTCAATAATCAGCCCGCCCGTCGTTCCGGTGGCAAACAGGTTGTGCTTGGCAAAAATGCCTTTGTACGCAATGCAGAACTGTACCATAAGTTCTTTTTTCTTGTCATGCGCAATCAAAGCGATATTCATGTCTCCCACTCCTAACAATCTTTCGTTATTTTTTAATGCTCTTGATGGGGATATTTGCCACCAGCGCCGGCACAATCCGGCTCCCATCCTCGCTTTTGGTCTTGGTGATCTGGATATCCAAATCCTCCACCTGGATTTCCATATATTTAGAAATCACCTGCATAATTTCTGCCCGCAGCTTCTCCAGCAGTTCAGGGTCCACATTGGCCCTGTCGTGTACCAAGACAAGCTGGAGGCGTTCTTTGGCCACATCCTTGGATGCCGGTTTTTTACTGAACAATCCGAATAAATCCTTGATCATGCCACACCCGTCCTTTTTGTCTTAGTTTCTGGAAAACAGGCTTTTGAGCTTGCCCAATAAGCCGCGCGTTTCTTCCATATCCATAATGGGCACATCCTCGCCGGCAATCCGCCGGGTGATGTTGCGGTAGGCCTGGCCCGAACGCGCCCCATCGCCGGACGCCACCACCGGCTCGCCGCGGTTGGTGGATATGATAATCCCCTGGTCGTCGGGCACCACGCCAATCAAATCAATAGCCAGAATATCAATGATATCATCCACATTCATCATATCACCGCTCTTTACCATTTCCGGACGGATACGGTTGACAATCAGCCGGGTATCCTTGATCTCGTTGGCTTCCAAAAGCCCAATGATCCGGTCGGCATCCCGGACCGCCGAGACTTCCGGCGTCGTAACTACCAGCGCCCGGTCAGCGCCGGCAATGGCATTTTTAAACCCTTGTTCTATACCTGCCGGGCAGTCGATAAGCACATAGTCAAATTCCTTGGTCAAATCGCTGCAGAGTTTCCGCATTTGGGTTTCATCTACCGCGTTTTTGTCGCGTGTCTGCGCCGCTGGCAGCAGGCACAGCCCCTCAAACCGCTTGTCTTTGATAAGCGCCTGCTTGAGCCTGCACTTCCCTTCCACCACGTCTACAATATCGTATACAATGCGGTTTTCCAGCCCCATTACCACATCTAAATTGCGCAGCCCGATATCAGTATCCACCAATACCACTTTTTTGCCCATCATAGCCAGCCCGGTCCCAAGGTTTGCGGTTGTGGTCGTCTTCCCCACCCCGCCCTTTCCAGACGTGATAACAATTACCTCGCCCATACTACGGTTTCCTCCTTATGTAAACAACACGGTTTTTCAATTTAACATTCCACTTCTACTATACCATACCCATTGTCGCTTTGTCCAGGAAAACCCCATTATTTTTTGTGATTTTGTAAGTTTTCCACATAAATATTGTCCTCTTTTATATATGCCATCTCCGGTTCCCGTCCCAAGCCCTCCGCGCCGTCCGGCGGGCGGGTGATGATATCCGCAATACGGATTTGCGTGGGGTTTAGCGACAGCGCCACAATCACGGCATCCCGGTTGCCGCGCATACCAGCGTGTACAATTCCGCGCAAACTGCCGTAAATGGCAATATTGCCGGCGGCAAATACCTCGGCGCCAGGATTGACGTCGCCCACCACTACCAAATCCCCTTCTGAAGTCAGCCGGCTGCCCGACCGCACCGTGCCCATATAAAAAACAGACTGTTCCCCATCGCCGCCGCCGACGATGCGCACATCCGGCCCGCAAAACTCTACCTGCGTATCCCCGCCCAGCGCATCAATCACCAGGTTCAAAAGCGCCGCCTGTTCGGCTGCACACAGCGCACGGCCGCGCACCAAAATCTGTTTTACCCGGCCGCCTCGTGCCATTTCCTTCAGCTTTCCAAACTTTTCCCTTGCTTCCTCCAAAATATCCGGAAATTGCGCTTCTGCCCGCAAAATCAAGTTGAGCCCTTCGGCCGTCCCCTTAAAGATACAATGATCCATGTCCATCCCCCTTATCCTTATGGCAGCAATGCATTTTTCTGCGCTGCAGCATCTGCCGGATGCTCTACGTCCAGTCCAAAATATTCGGTAAAAATATCCCGCGCGACCGGTGCAATGGAATTGCCCGAACCGGCATTTTCCACCACCACCGCCACTGCAATCTGTGGATCCTCATATGGCGCATAGGCCACAAACACACCGTTTGCTACGCCGGTAGACACCTGCGCGCTGCCGGTTTTGGCACACACCTCTATCGGGAAACCGGCAAACACCGTCCCGGCAGTCCCCGCTTCCTGCGCCGCCTCGCGCATCCCGCGCGTCACTGCATGGTAAGTAGAATCCTGCATTTCCACCGTGTTGTACACCTCGCCGGTCGGCGCAGCCATCTCCTCGCCTGTGTCATAGCTGCGCACTGTTTTGAGCAAATGCGTCTTGTACCGGGTGCCGCCGTTTGCTACCGTCGCCACATAGCTGGCAATCTGCACCGGCGACATAAGCGTAAACGACTGCCCAATGGCCATTTGCAGCGTATCGCCCGGATACCACTGCTCGTCAAACACCCGCTGCTTATAGTCAGGGCTCGCCAGTACCCCCTTGGTTTCCCCTTCAATTTCCAAACCGGTATACTCGCCCACGCCAAACTGTTTCCCATATTCTACCAGCTTGTCCACCCCCAGGCGGCGGCCGGTTTCATAGAAAAAGTAATTGCACGAATCCCGCAGCGCATCCGATACTGTCTCTGGCCCGTGGGTGCCGCGCGTGTCGGTGTATATCCAGCAATTGAACGACTGCCCGTAATACTGGTACACGCCCTTGTCTACAATCACTTCATCCGGCGTGATAACCCCTTCTTCCAGCCCTGCAATGGAGGTGAGCATTTTAAAGGTAGAACCGGGCGGATAAGATCCGCTGATAGCCCGGTTGAACATGGGCTTGACCGGGTCGGCCAGCATGGCGGCATAATCCTCGTTAAAGGTCTTTGGGTTAAAATCCGGATAGCTGGCCATTGCCAGCACCTCGCCGGTATTGACATCCACCGCTACCACCGACCCGCTCTTCGCAGCGGCGCCGCGTTTGTCCGCCCGCCGTTCGCCGGCCTGCCGGATACTGGAAATGGTGCGCTCCAGCGACTCCTCCGCCACCTGCTGCAAATCCAAATCAATGGTAAGTACCGCGTTGTTGCCGGGCACCGCCGGCACCTCTTCACTGATAACCGCCGTCCGGCCTTCCAGCGTCTGTTCCACGCTGCTGCGGCCGTCCTTGCCGCGGATGTAGGGTTCCAGGTATTTTTCCATACCATCTTTGCCGATAATATCGTTCATGCCGTAGCCCTCGTCCCTGAGCGCCTCATATTCCTCGGCATAGATAACCCCCACCCGTCCCAGGATATGCGACGCCAAATTGTCATACACATACTCGCGCGTAGGGGTGGTAATAATGCTGACGCTCTTAAACCGCCGGTTTTGTTCCCGTATCAGCGTCACCGTATCCAAGCTGACGTCAGTGGCAAAGGTGTACGGGTTGTTGGCCGAAAAGGCGCGCGTCTGCATTTCATAGCGTACCCCGGCAATTCTCCGCTTTTGCTCGGTGCTATACCCCGCGTCAATGCCATACTCTGTACAAAATGCCTCCAGCGCGGCCGGCGCGTCCAGCCCTTCCATATCGTGGTCTTCCAAAAATCCCGCGATTTCTTCTTCCCGTTCGTCTCCCTCATATTCGGTGAATAAAAAAGCCGTCCCATCAGCCGAAAGAGGCATGGAATCCAAATACTCCTCCCCTT
>CALGRC010000057.1 GCA_937959315.1 uncultured Clostridia bacterium
GAAAAACGAGTTATTTTTGAAAACACCCACGAACCGATTATCGACCCTGATATTTGGGAACGGGTACAGGAGCTTCGGAAGAATAAACGCCGTCCCACAAAAACAGGCAAAAGCAATATGTTTGCAGGAATTGCGTATTGTGCGGACTGCAAAAGCAAGATGTATTACTGCACCAGCAATTATTTTGAAAGCCGGCAGGATTATTTTGTCTGTTCCGGCGCTAACAAGGGGAAAGACGTCTGCGGTTCCAAACATTATATCCGTGCGGTTGTGCTTGAAAAAGGCGTGCTTGCACATCTGAAATATGTGATTGGCTTTGTTGGGGCTTTTGAACAGCAATTCCGTGCGGCTATGGGAGAAAAGCATAAATCAGAGACCAAAAGGAATCTGGCGTCAAAAAAGAAACTGCTTGCCAAAACCGAAAACCGTATTGCAGAATTGGATCAGCTTTTTAAGTGTATTTATGAGGATAAAAGCAAAGGTATTTTATCCGAAAGCCGTTTTCAAATGCTCTCAGACGATTACGAAAAGGAACAGGAAGAATTGCAGGAACAGGCTGAAAAGCTGACTGCAGAAATTACCGAAACGGAAGAACAGTCCGGCAATCTGGAACGGTTTATCGCAAAAGTGCATAAGTATCTTGATTTGCAGGAACTGACGCCGGAAATCTTAAATGATATGGTAAAACGCGTGTATGTCCACGCTCCGCAAATAATTGACGGGAAACGGACGCAGGAGATTGAAATCTGCTATGATTTGGTGGGGATTTTGCCGCAAGCATTGTTCCGGAAAAATGAGGGAACGGCATAAAAACTATGCCGTTCCCCAAAAATCAAAAGCTGCGGTTTTACCACGGACGGTCATCCTCGGCGTTTTCTTTCATTTTATCACTGGCGTTGACACCCAATTCGCAGCCGTATACCAATACGCCGCATTGTCCGTCTCATACAGTGCAAACGCTTGGTCTAAAGCATCAAGGGCTTGCTGGGTAAAAACCTCGCCCTTTTCGATTGCGGCTATCTCATCCAAGAAGGATTTTACTATCGTCCCCTCAGCCGCCGCAGGATCTAATAAAGTTTTCCGCCCCTCAAAAACAGTGTCAGAAGCATTTGCCCCTAAAGCGGTGCTGGCAATTTCCTCTTTTTTCTGTCCATACAATTTTTCGATTTCCTCTTGGACGCCCGATCCATATTCATCCATCGGGATGGTTTCATATGCGTCTTCCAGCTGTGCGGTAGCCGCAATGATATACATATCAATAACGGTACGGTTTGCAATATAATTGGGCGTTGTATTAACGCCTGTATCCGTATCCGTATTTGTAGTTTCATCAATCGCTTTCAAGCCGCGCAGGCCCCGCCCATCTTCAATTTCAAGTGCAGGCGCAAGCTCCTCCCCTGTTGCATATCCGCCGTCAATCAGAGTATCCCGTGCACCCATAACCTTCTTCACGGCATTTATCTGGTCTTGGTTCCGTGCGCCGGCCTCCAGCGCCGATTTTGCAGTTTCAAAAGCCCCTTCAATCTCTTTAAGTTTTGCTATATCGGCATGGTCTTCATTGCCGTCCCCATCGGCGGGCACTGCCGCCACATCGGCAACCGCTTTTTCATATGCCGTTTCAAATTCAGCCCAGCTTGCCGCCCGATACCCTATTTCATTTTCCTCCAGCGCTGAAAAGCCCGCTTCCAACTGCTCGGCTACAAACGTTTTCACAGGCGCCAGCAATAAATCCAACGCTTCCTGCAACTCCGCGTTGACCGCTTCTACAGTAACAGAATCATTTGTAATCATCTGCGAACTGGAAGGCTGCTGTGCCGCAATCTCGTTCTTAACCTCCGGGTACTGTTCCGCATAGTAAGCTGCGAGTGAATTAAGGAGCGTATAACATTGTCCCATGAGCTGGGTTTTTGTATCAGCGGTTAAAATAGTCCCAAATTCGGCAATAATGGCTTCCTGTTCCGCCTTGATTTCCTCTGCGTCCGTACACTCGTTCAAGCGGCCAGCAGCCCCGTTGCAAATTGCCTGCAATGCTTGCCGCCCTGCCTGTGTATACAAATCCAAGTTATAGTCTGCAAACGCAGTTTCAATCTCCTCAACCGCTTTGTCGCGCTCTGCCTGGAGATCGGCCGCATCCGCTTCCTCTTTGGTCAGAATTTCCTTCATCCCTTCAATTGCATTCACCTTTGCTGCGGTCACATATTCTTCATCCTGCGCCTCCCCAATGGTCCCGGTTGTAGTGTCGTCTACGCTTTCCCCAATCGCCTCATTTTTTATAGCTACTAACGCTTGCCAGTTATGTACTTCATTCTGTTCAGCCGTATAATAATCTTCCTCATCATACGTTTCAAATTCAGCCGCCACTGCCTGCTTTGCTTGTATTTTCAATTCATCAAGCGACAGTTCTGCTGCACTGACTGCGAAGTGAAACGACGAAAGTATCATCATTATGGCAAGAAATGTTGGAACAACTCTCTTCTTTATTTTGATTACCATAGCTAACGTACCCTCTCTCCTTTTTACAAAAATTCGTGCCCAAACTGCCCTTGTTCCCACGCGTGATGCTTCTTACAGCCCCCTTTCTTTCAAGTTCGACTTTACACAAAACAGGTGCAATCCGGCAAACTTTGGCTTATAATATCAAACCTTACCGTAAGTATACTGCCTTTCAAAACCAGAATCAATGCGCTGTGCGCTAAGTGCTGTTTTTGACGCGCGAAATGTACCCTCTATCTTCTGGTAATCTTCAAATAAAAACAAAAACCGCCGTCACTGCAATCCACAAAATAATCAGCGTTATCGTACTGTTTCAAAATCTTTTTTACATATCCAAGCCCAATCCCGCTTTTTTCCGGTTTGGTAGAATACCCCTCTTCAAAAATATGCGCAATTTCCACCTTAGCGCGGCCAGTCGTATTAAAAAAGCGGTACGCCACCCCTTCCTCCTGCTGCATAATCTGGATATCCACTTTCTTTTCCTCGCTGGCCGCGGCGGCTTCAATTGCATTTTCGCATAAAATTGAAACAACGGAAATCAAATCTTTCGTTTTCAAAAGATAACATGAAATTTCGTTAGCGGCAAACGAAAGCTTGACATGCTGACGCTCCGCAAATTGGAATTCCGATACCAAAAGCCAATATAGGGCAGAATTGGAAAGCGGCGCAAGGGAAAAATAATCGGCCTGATGATAAAAAAATTCAAAATCTTGCGTCAAGGAAAAAATATACTCTTGCAACGCAGCAAAATCTGATTGCTCTGCCAACCCCCGGAGTGCAATTAAATTGCTTTTATACTGGTGTATAAATTCCTGTACTGCTAAATTCTTTTTATGTTCCTGCTCATTGATGAATTGCAATCGTGCCAGCCTTTTTTGCTGCCGGATATATTTTTTCCGCATATAAAAGGACGCGGACACAAGCAACAGGATACTGATGAAAGAAAATAGGATTAGCCATAAATCCGTCCTACACTCTGCTTCAGCCATATAAACACAACTTGCTATAAGATACGCCGCCAACAGCCATACCAGCCATTTCCAATATTTCATCTTTTACTCCAATAAATTGAACTTATGTTTTAGGCGGGAAAATAAGCCTTCAACACTTTATTGTAATTCCGGGAAAAATACTTATGAATGCCCTGCTGCAAAATCAACTTCTTCTCTTTAAAATTAATTTCCCGGACTTTTTTTGTATTAATAATAATCCCTTTATCAATATAGGTAAAATCGTTATTCAGCCTCTGATAAATGGACCTTAGGCTTTCATTCACTCGGAACTGCTGGTTGGACATGGTAATGATAATTGCCCTCGCATCCCGTTCAATGCAAATAATATCGTTGACATGAAACCGCACCAATTTGTTTGCAAACCGCACGGTAAGATATTCCGCATTGCTGCTCACCGCCCAGACGCGATCCAGCGTCCCCTTTAATACGTCATAGGAAATAGGTTTTGTCAAATACAGCGAAGGCCGGATATCCGGCAAATAGGTTTCCTCTTGCCTGCCTTCATAAGAAGTCATAAATATCAAATGCCCATCCCTGTCAAACATCCGGATTTTTTTAGCCAAGCGGATTCCATAATCCCGGTCGCCCGGCGCAGCTATATCCAATAAATAGATATCCGATTTATGTGTCTTGACAAAGGCTTCCATTTCCGGCCCGGAAGAAAAAAGATGAAACTCCATCGGTTGGCATTGGCTTTTTTTATATTTCAACAGTGCATTTTCTAAATTCATCATAAAATACGGATCATCATCAAAGGCACTGACTCTCATATATACGAATCCCCCTACTCAGTCGGTATTTTAAACCCCAGCACACAAGAAGCTCAATAGCTGTTATACTTCATTATAATCATTAAAATACCGCTGTGAAAGAAAATGTCGTAATCTGTATCCTATGACGCATAAAATGTTTGGCAACGAAATGGGATTCCATGCGAATTTTCAGAAAAAAAGACGGTTCCAAGAAGCCACCCCATAGGGAAAGCTTCTCAAAACCGTCCATTCAAAGAATACATCTTTGCTATAAAATCAAAAAACGATTAATTCATTGCTTCCTGGACCGCGACTGCTACGGCAACCGTCATCCCAACCATCGGATTGTTGCCGGCGCCCAAAAAGCCCATCATCTCTACGTGTGCCGGCACCGACGAAGAACCTGCAAACTGTGCGTCTGAATGCATACGGCCCATGGTGTCGGTCATACCGTAAGAAGCAGGGCCCGCCGCCATGTTATCCGGGTGGAGGGTACGTCCCGTACCGCCGCCTGAAGCAACTGAAAAATATTTCTTTCCTTGCTCTACACATTCCTTTTTATAAGTACCTGCCACTGGGTGCTGGAATCGGGTCGGGTTGGTGGAATTCCCGGTAATGGATACATCTACGCCTTCCAAATGCATAATCGCCACGCCTTCCCGTACATCATCCGCACCATAGCAGCGTACTTTTGCGCGTTCCCCATTGGAATATGCCTTTTCTTTTACAACTTTCACTTCACCCGTACCATAGTCAAACTGCGTCTGCACATAAGTAAACCCATTGATACGGGAAATAATCTGAGCGGCATCCTTGCCCAGGCCGTTCAGAATAACCTTCAATTCTGTTTTGCGCACCTTGTTGGCGCTGCGGGCAATCCCAATGGCTCCCTCTGCCGCCGCAAACGATTCATGCCCAGCCAAAAATGCAAAACACTTGGTCTCTTCACGCAGCAGCATCGCCCCCAGGTTGCCATGGCCCAGCCCAACCTTGCGGTCGTCCGCCACAGAGCCCTTGATGCAGAACGCCTGCAAGCCCGCGCCAATGACTTCTGCTGCATCCGCCGCAGTTTTACATCCGCGTTTAATTGCCAGCGCCGCGCCAACCACATAAGCCCACGCCGCGTTTTCAAAACAAATGGGCTGAATCCCTTTGACTATTTCATATGGGTCAAAGCCTTTATCTTTGCAAATTTTGTGCGCTTCCTCTATATCTGCAATGCCGTTTTCTTTCAACACCGCATTGATGTTGTCAATTCTTCTCTCATAACTTTCAAACAACGCCATGATATGTAAATCCTCCTTTATCTCTTATTCTTTGCGCGGGTCAATCACTTTAACAGCGTCCTGGACACGTCCATACGAGCCCTTGGCCTTTTCCAAAGCTTCATTTGCATCCATGCCGCCTTTAATCATGTCCATCATGCGGCCAAGCTGTACAAATTCATATCCAATGATCTCATCATCTTTGTCAACCGCAACGCCAGTGACATACCCTTCCGCCATTTCAAGATACCGGGGGCCTTTTTTCAACGTACCATACATGGTTCCCACCTGGCTGCGCAGCCCTTTGCCCAAATCTTCCAAGCCGGCGCCAATCGGCAGCCCGCCTTCAGAAAATGCAGTCTGGGTACGGCCATATACAATCTGCAAAAACAATTCGCGCATAGCGGTATTGATAGCATCACATACCAAATCGGTATTGAGCGCTTCCAATATGGTTTTACCAGGCAAAATTTCTGCCGCCATAGCCGCAGAATGCGTCATACCCGAACATCCAATGGTCTCTACCAGGGCTTCCTGAATGATACCGTCCTTGACATTCAAGGTCAGCTTGCAGGTGCCCTGCTGCGGTGCGCACCAGCCAACGCCGTGCGTCAAACCAGATACATCTTTAATTTCTTTGGACTGCACCCATTTCCCTTCTTCTGGGATGGGCGCTGGGCCGTGGTTTGGGCCTTTTTTTAACACACACATGTTTTCTACTTCTGCACTGTAGTTCATGATGGTACCCCTTTCTCACCAAATTTCATAACAAACCAAATCAAACCATCTCTGGACGTTATTGTATCATATAACCCCGTCTGCATACAAGTACCATTTTAGAAATTTGATAAAACTTTGTCAAAATTCACAGAAAAATGCCGCGATGACAACTTTCATCGCGGCATGATTTTTAACAGTCCAGGTACTTTTCCCGCAGCAAACCGCAAGCGGGGTCAACATCTGCATCATTTACCAACAAGGAGATTTCATTTTCCGCTGTCGTGATAAGTTTAACTTCTATCCCTCCGGAAATAACCGTCTCCAGCACACTAGCCGCTACGCCGACCGTTTCTTTCATTTTTTCACCAAATACCATAATCTTAGAATTTTCCGTATTCACATCACAGTTAATGTCCGGTACATTGTCTTTAAACCGGCCAACCAAATTGATGGCATCCGAAACACGGTCATTGTCAATGGTAAACGATAGGCTAATCCGATTTTTGTATGGGGGCGACAAGCTAATCATATCCACGTTGATGCCCTTTTGTGCAATCGCCGAAAAAATCCTCGGCACATACTCCAGGTTATCTTCCAAATTGTTAATGGTAATGAGCGATACGTTGTCACTTACACGAATCTTGGTAATCGCCTTGGGCTCCATCCTTTCATATACCTCCTTGGATTATGACAGTTCAATCAAATCTTCCATTGTATAAAATCCCGGCTGTTTTCCAGCCAAAAATTTTGCTGCCCGAATCGCGCCAACTGCAAAAATTTCCTTGCTCATGGCCGTATGGGAAATGGAAATCAATTCGTCAGTTCCAGCAAACAGCACCTCATGCTCGCCGACAATGGTGCCGCCACGCACCGAATGAATCCCGATTTCATGCTTATCCCGTTTTTTCCTTACGCAATGGCGGTCATATACATAATCAGCGCCCTCTTTGAGCGACGATGTAATCTCATCAGCAATCATCAGCGCCGTCCCGCTTGGCGCGTCAATTTTTTGATTATGATGTTTTTCAATGATTTCAATGTCAAAATTCCCTTCCAAAATGGACGCGGCTTTTTTCACCAGGCTAACCAAAAGGTTGACGCCCAGCGACATATTTGCCGAACAAAACACCGGCACTTTTTTGGCATGCTCCGCTAAACGGGCAATCTGTTCAGTATTGAGCCCTGTAGTAGCAATTACCAGCGGCACCCCCGTTTTTTCACTGTAATCAAGCAAATCCCCCAATGAATCCGGGTTGGAAAAGTCAATGACGGCATCGGCATGGCCGTCAAACTGCGTCAAATCATTTAACACCGGAAAGGAATTGCGCCGTTCGGTATTCACATCATAACCGCATACAATCCGGGCCGATTCATCCTCACTGACCAAACGTGCAATGACCTGCCCCATTTTACCGTTACAACCGCTTAAAATTAAATTTATCATCCGTTCATACACACCCTTTTATATGGCTATTAATCCAGCGTCAGCCATTGCCTTTTTCAGCACGGTCAGCCCCTGTTCCCCCATCTCGCACAGCGGCAGCCGCAATCCGCCCACCTGCATCCCCATTAAATTCATGGCTGTTTTTACAGGGATAGGGTTGACTTCAGCAAACAGGGCTTTCATCAATGGCAGGAGCGCAAGCTGCATATCCAGGCTCTTTTGCAGTTCCCCCGCTAAGTACAGCGATACCATATCATGCATCTGGCGGGGTACAATATTGGCAGCTACAGAAATAACGCCCTTAGCACCCACCGCCAAAAGCGGAACTGTCAAATCATCATTGCCTGAATAAATATCCAAATCATCTCCGCATAGCTGTTTGATTTCCATTGCCTGCACTACATTGCCGCTAGCCTCTTTTACAGCTGTGATATTGTCAATTTTGGAAAGTTCCAAAAATGTTTCTGGCAATACATTAACGCCAGTCCTGCTCGGGACATTATATAACACCGCCGGCAGCTTCACACTGCGCGCAATTGCCTCATAGTGGCAAACCAGCCCTTTTTGTGTCGCTTTATTATAATAAGGCGTCACCAAAAGCAACCCGTCTGCCCCAAGGCGCTCCGCTTCTTTGGAAAGCTCAATACTGTGTGCTGTATCATTGCTGCCAGTGCCCGCAATGACCGGAATGCGTCCGGATACCTTTTCCACCGTAAACCGGATAACTGCGCAATGTTCATCATCTGGCATAGTTGCCGATTCGCCGGTTGTCCCGCACGAAATAATAGCATCGGTGCCATTTTGAATTTGGAACTCAATCAATTCTCCCAGTTTTTCATAGTCTACGCTGTTTTCCTTGGTAAACGGGGTGACAATGGCAACCCCGGAACCTGTGAAAAGCGTCTGTTTCATGGCTCTGGCCTCCTACTTATATCCCCAATGATTATTTATTCCAAAATGCGATCAGCTTTTGTGCAATCTGTACCGCGTTGGCTGCAGCGCCCTTCCGGATGTTATCAGCTACCACCCACAGATTCACACCGTTTTCCACACTTTCGTCACGGCGGATACGACCCACAAATACTTCGTTATGGCCAGTTGCATCAACAGCCAGCGGATATTTTTCTTTTGCGATATCGTCCACCACAACCAAACCGGGCATTTCTTCCAGATCCTTGCGCAGCTGGGCCAGTTCAAACGGTTTTTCAAATTCCAAATTGATGGATTCACTGTGGCTGTTAAACACAGGCACCCGCACAGCGGTAGCTGTAATACGGATATTGTCATCGTGTAAAATCTTGCGGGTTTCATTGACCATTTTCATTTCTTCTTTTGTATAGCCATTTTCGCAGAAAACATCAATTTGGGGCAGGCAATTGTTGGCAATCGGATGATTAAATTTCTTGGGCGCTTCCCCTTTGAGCCCATTTTCCAAATCCCGGTAACCGCCCATGCCTGCACCCGAAACTGCCTGATACGTGGAATACACGATGCGCTTGATCCCATATTTATCGTGCAGCGGCTTTAACGGCACCATAGCTTGAATGGTAGAACAATTCGGATTGGCTATGATCCCCTTGTTCCACTCGATATCCTCCGGGTTAACTTCCGGTACCACCAGCGGCACATTTGGGTCCATGCGCCATGCGCTGGAATTGTCGATCACCACACACCCTTTTTCCGCTGCAATCGGCGCATATTTTTCACTGGTAGAGCCCCCCGCAGAAAACAGCGCAATATCAATGCCGCGGTCAAACGAATGCTCGTTTAATTCCTCAATTTCATATTCCCTGCCCATAAACTGGATTTTCTGCCCTGCCGAACGTGCAGAAGCAAACAAATAATATTCCTCTACCGGCAAGTTTTCCTCTTCCAAAACCTTTAAAAATGTCCGTCCAACCATTCCTGTCGCACCAACAACGGCTACTTTATACTTCTTCACCTTTTAAACCTCCCCTGAATTTCCGACCGCAGGATACAAAAAAAGCCGGCCAGAAGGCACGGCAGCACGGCTTACAGCCATGCCAGATAGCCCTCCGCTTATCACAGCGACAGTTGCGCCGCTCTTCGCGTACGCCCCCAGATTCCGCACAGTTAAGAAGGAATGCAGAACCTTCGGCAAGCTCCCCTTTTCCTACGCATCACAAAACCCTTCCGTTTTCCGCGCCGGTACTCATGAAACCTGCACCTCTATCCAAATGCGATTGAATTTACCTGTATCATACCACGCAGCCCGGCAGAAGTCAAGGCGCATAATATAAAAATGTTATAAAGATTCCAGGCACCCGCCATGAAAAATTTACAAAAACCACTTGACGGGGCGGCATTTGTGCCGTATCCTATAAGATAATGACACATTTTACAAAAGAGAAGGTGAGTTTTCATGAAAAAGCGCTATGTAGCAGCCGTTGTATTCTTGTTTGCCCTGCTGTTGTCATCTTATGCATTTGCCGCCGATTCTGACACCATCAAAATTGGATTGTTTTATTCTTCCACGGCAAAAGATTCCGTCACCCTTGCCTGCGACAACGGTTTTACCATTGGCTACGAGCAAGGGTTTACAACCGGGTACGACAGTAACTTTACGGTACTGCAAGAAACAGATTTGACGGCGCTGACTATCAAAAAAAATGGCGATACTGGTGTAGAAGCCGAGGGAATACTCATTTTTGATGAACCGGGCAGTTTCCTCACCGTCTATCCACGCAGCGGCAACCTGTTTCTGGACGGTACGGAATACCGCGGCGGTATCCAGTTTAAACGGCAGGATACCGGCGATATGACAGTTATAAACATTGTCAATATAGAAGAATATTTATACAGCGTGATCGGCCAGGAAATGAGCCCGAGCTGGAATATTGAGGCACTCAAAGCACAGGCTGTATGCGCGCGCGGCTTTGCCGCCAGCAACCGTGCTAAATTTGCCTCGTATGGGTTCCATTTGACCAACGATACCAACAGCCAGGTTTATTTGGGCGTGGCATCTGAAACCGACAGCACCCGCCAAGCAGTGGATGAAACCCAGGGTATTGTACTCACCTACAATGGGCAGATTGCCGAAACCCTCTATTTTGCATCCAGCGGCGGCGCCACAGCAAATTCTGCCCACGTATGGGGCAATGAAGTCCCTTATTTGACCGGTGTGGTTGACCCCTATGAAAACCCGGAGGAAGCCACCCGCTACAATTGGACAGTTTCCATAACTGCCGCAGAAATCAAAGAAATTCTGGCAAACCGCGGGGTAGACATTGGTGATATCCAGTCGGTGCAGGCGGTAAGTACCGACAGCCTTGGTTATGTAACGGAATTAAAATTTACCGGAACCGGCGGCGACTATACCGTTACAAATAGCAACTGCCGTGATATATTCGGCGGGAAAATCTACAGCCAGCGCTACGCTGTTACAGGCGGCGGCGAGATTCAAAATCCTGAACTGTCCGTCCTATCTTCTGCCGGGCAAACCATCCTGTCCGCTTTCCGCCTATTTTTGACTGGCGGCAGCCCAGCGCAGTTCCCGCTGGTTGTCCAGGGGGCGCAGGACACCGCCGCCTATGCACAGACGGCAGCGGCCGGCGACGGCAGTTTCCTGTTTACCGGCCACGGATGGGGCCACGGCGTCGGCATGAGCCAGTGGGGGGCCAAAGCTATGGCAGACCAAGGTTTTTCCTATGACAGCATCCTATCATTTTACTATCCCGGAACCCAATTAAAGGAGCGTTCATCCCTTTGAAAACTTCAGAATTTACATATGATTTGCCGCCGGAGCTTATAGCGCAGCATCCGCTGCCCGACCGCTCTGCTTCACGGCTGCTATGCTTAAATAAGGCTTCCGGCGCCATTGAGCACCGGCATTTTACAGATATCACAGAATACATAAAGCCCGGCGACTGCCTGGTTTTAAACGATACACGCGTCTTACCCGCCCGTTTGTATGGCCAAAAGGAAAATACCGGCGGAAAAATTGAATTTTTATTGCTCAACCGCATAAGCCGCGACGAATGGGAAGTCATTTTAAAGCCTGGCCGCAAGGCAAAGCCGGGTGCGCGGTTTACCTTTGGCGGCGGCAAGCTGACAGCTGAAATCCTGCGCACCGTCAACGACGGCAACCGCATTGTCCGTTTTTTCTATAGCGGCCTGTTTGAACATGTGCTGGATGAACTGGGCGAAATGCCGCTGCCCCATTACATCACGGAACCTTTACAGGATAAAGAGCGCTACCAGACCGTTTATTCCAAACACAACGGTTCTGCCGCCGCGCCAACCGCCGGGCTGCATTTTACAAAAGAATTGCTTGCGCAGCTAGAGCAAAAGGGCGTATCGCTGGCCTATGTCACCCTGCATGTGGGCTTGGGCACCTTCCGGCCTGTCAAAGTAGATGACGTGGAAAACCATAAAATGCACTCAGAATTTTATGTGGTAGATCAAAAGGCCGCAGACGTCATCAACCATGCCCGTGCAAATGGCGGCCGCATCATTGCAGTTGGTACCACCTCTACCCGGGTACTGGAAACCGCAGCAGATAAAAACGGCATTGTAACAGCAGGCAGCGGCTGGACAGATATCTTTATCTATCCGCCCTATCAATTTAAAGCGGTCGATGCGCTCATTACCAATTTCCATCTGCCAGAATCCACCCTGCTGATGCTGGTCAGTGCGCTGGCGGGAAAAGAATATATGATGAACGCATATGACCAGGCAGTAAAAGAACGGTACCGTTTTTTCAGTTTCGGCGACGCCATGTTTATTTACGAATAACATCAAATGAGGAGGTGCCCGCAATGGCAATGGAACCCGTACGGGAATATTTCAAATCCTTAGGCATCGACGGCCGCATACAGGAATTTCCAGTATCCAGCGCAACCGTAGAATTGGCCGCACAGGCGCTGCAATGCCAACCCTGCCGTATCGCTAAAACGTTAGCCTTCCAGGTTGACTGCGCCCCCATTTTAATTGTTGCAGCCGGGGACGCCAAAATCGATAATCCAAAATACAAAACGCGGTTCGGTACAAAAGCCAAAATGCTCACGCCCGAAGAAACCGAACGGCAAATTGGCCATGCGGTAGGAGGGGTGTGCCCCTTTGGTATAAAACCTGGTATTCCAGTCTTTTTGGATGTGTCTCTCAAACGGTTTGATACAGTTTTCCCGGCATGCGGCAGCAGCAACAGCGCAATCGAATTAACCGTCCCGGAGTTGGAACAATATACTGCATTTACTGCTTGGGTTGATGTTTGCAAAAACTGGAGGGAACCCGCAGAATAATGGAAATGTCTTTTGTATCATATCATCCGTAGCTTGAAAAAGGAGTTATTTCATGTTTACACTGCATTGCACCGACGGAAAGGCCCGGCGCGGCACTTTCTCCACTGTCCACGGCGATATCCAGACGCCGGTTTTTATGAATGTAGGTACGCTTGCCGCCATCAAAGGCGCAGTATCCACCATGGATTTAAACGACGTAGGGTGCCAGGTGGAACTTTCTAATACCTACCACCTGCATTTACGGCCAGGCGATAAGATTATCAAAGACTTAGGCGGGCTGCATAAATTTATGAACTGGCAAAAGCCAATCCTTACCGACAGCGGCGGATTCCAGGTGTTTTCCCTCGCCTCTTTGCGTAAAATCAAAGAAGAGGGCGTTTATTTTGCTTCCCATATCGACGGCCGGCGTATCTTTATGGGGCCGGAAGAAAGCATGCAAATCCAGTCGAACCTGGCCTCTACCATTGCAATGGCCTTTGATGAATGCGTTGCGCTGCCGGCCAAATATGATTACGCTAAAAAATCCAGTGAACGCACCATCCGTTGGCTGGAACGCTGCAAAGCGGAGATGGCACGGCTAAATGCACAGGCAGATACCATCAACCAACATCAATTGCTATTTGGTATCAACCAAGGGGCGACCTTTGAGGATTTGCGTATCCAAAATATGGACACCATTGCCAAACTGGATTTGGACGGTTATGCCATCGGCGGGCTGGCGGTAGGCGAATCACACGAGGAAATGTATCATATCCTAGATATTGTCGTCCCGCACGCGCCGGCGGACAAGCCGCGCTATCTCATGGGTGTTGGCACACCTATCAATATTTTGGAAGCCGTTGACCGCGGCGTGGACTTTTTTGATTGCGTAATTGCAAGCCGAAACGCGCGCCATGCGAACCTGTATACCGAAAACGGCTACATGAACCTGCTCAATAAAAAATATGAACGTGATTTATCCCCTATTGACCCTCAATGCCAGTGCCCCGCCTGCAAAAACTACTCGCGCGCCTATATCCGCCATCTATTCAAAGCGCGCGAACTGCTGGGTATGCGGCTGTGTGTGCTGCACAACCTGTATTTTTATAACCGCTTGATGGCAAACATCCGTGCAGCCATTGAAGGAGGATATTTCCAGGCATTCAAAACACAGAAAATCCAAGCTTATGCAAGACGCCTGTAATAAGTGTAAAAAACACAGAAAGATTTTTCAAAATCCCTTGCAAAATGTTTCTAAAACAGGTATAATACTTCCCATATGGAATGATTGGCCAATCAAGGCAGCCAATCAATAGGAAAACAGATTTTTAGGAGGTAGTTACATGAATCTATTTGTCATGACCGCATTTGCCGAAGGCGAAGCTGCAGCCGCCGGCGCGGCTGCGGCAGGACCGGCAGGGATGCTGGGGACATTGCTGCTCCCCATTTTGATGATTGTCATTTTGTATTTTATCCTTATCCGCCCGCAGCGCAAACGGGATAAGCTCACCAAAGAAATGCTGGCAGGGCTGGTAGTTGGTGATAAAATTATCACCATCGGCGGTATTTATGGCAAAATCACCGGTATCAAAGACGACACACTTATCCTCGAAGTCGGCAACGGCGCTGAAAAATCGGTACTTAAGATTGGCCGCTGGGCTGTGCGCGAAGTGGAAAAACCGGCTGAGGCATAAAGAAACAGGCATGATTTCCTCTGCTTCCGAATAGCAATGTACTAATATCAAAGCTGTTCGGAGGGGATTTTTATGGCAAAATTAGAATATGGGTCGGTTGTCGACCTCAAATCCAACCGGCCCCTTAGTTTGATGTCCATTCTAAAAAGCATTGGCATTTCCTTTGGGTTTACGCTATTGGTGTTTTTGGTATTTGCGTTGCTGATTACCTACACCAGTTTTCCCGAACGTGCAATCAATGCGGTTGTACTTATCACTACCATTTTAAGTATGATACTTGCCGGAATGGTCATATCCCGCCGCGCCACCACAAAAGGCTGGCTCAACGGCGCTATAGCAGGCCTTATTTACACTGCTATCCTGTATATTATCGGCGCCCTTTCGGTAACCGGGCTTGTCTTTGACAAGCAGGTGGTCATTATGGCGCTTGCCGGATTCTTTTCCGGTGCATTGGGCGGCATCATTGGCATTAACATGCGAAAAAAATAAATTAGATGTTTATTAGGAGGCAAAAAAGATGAAACACATCAAATCGTTAAGTGACGCAGTACTGAAGAGCAGCTTAAAAAAAGGCGGTTGCGGCGAATGCCAGACATCCTGCCAATCGGCGTGCAAAACATCCTGCACGGTAGCCAATCAAAAATGCGAACACAGCAAATAAACCAACAACCAACTACATAATTGGCAGTCAAAAGGGACAAAACACTTTGTCCCTTTTCATTTGTTTTTATAAGAAAAGAGGAACCAACCAATGATTCACAAATTTTGTATGGGTAATACCTATATTGTTGCCGATGTTTACAGCGGTGCGGTGCATGTTGTCAGTCCAGTTGTCTATGACTTGCTGGATCACATGGATGAATCCAATGTCACATTGTCTGATGATACCCTGCAGGCGCTTGCCCCCAAATACGGAGAAGAAACCGTCCGGGAAGCGTTTGCAGAAATCCAAACGCTTTATCAGGCGGGCGCATTGTTTGCTGAAGATGAATACCAAGCCATTGCCCAGCACTGGGACAAGCAATCAGTAGTCAAAGCACTGTGCCTGCATATCACACACGATTGTAATATGCGCTGCAAATACTGTTTTGCCGATACTGGCGAATACGGCGGGGAACGCAGCCTGATGCCCGCCGCAGTCGGGAAAAAAGCCATTGATTTTGTCATCGAGCAGTCACACGGCCGCAAAAACATCGAAATTGATTTTTTCGGCGGGGAACCACTGATGAATTTTGGCGCTGTCAAAGAAATTTTGGAATATGCTGAGCAGCAAGGCACGCAGCATGGCAAGGTATTCCGGTTTACCATTACCACCAATGGGCTGCTGCTCAATGATGAAATCAGCGACTATATCAACCAGCACATGTCCAATGTAGTATTGAGCATTGACGGCCGAAAAGAGGTCCACGACGCCGCCCGTCCCCGTGTAAACGGCAGCGGTACATACGACGCTGTAGTGCCAAAATATCAAAAACTGGCTGAAAGCCGCAACCAGGACAATTATTATGTACGCGGAACCTTTACTGCACAAAATCTGGATTTCTCTAAAGATGCACTGCATTTGGCAGATTTAGGCTTTCAACAAATTTCTATAGAACCGGTTGTTTTACCCGACAGCCATCCGCTTGCGCTCAGGAAAGAACATTTGCCGCAGCTCTATCAGGAATATGAAACGCTGGCGAACGCCTACATCCAACGCAGGAAAAAAGGCCAGGGTTTTAATTTTTTCCACTTCATGATTGATTTTTCCCAAGGCCCTTGCGCCTACAAACGCCTTTCAGGATGCGGAGCTGGGCACGAATATGTCGCGATTACACCAGAAGGCGATATTTACCCCTGCCATCAATTTGTTGGAAATAAAGAATTCCTGATGGGCAACGTGATTACTGGGGGATTTGACCAAACAATTCGGGACAAATTTTTGCGTACAAATATCTATACCAAGGATGCCTGCCGCGATTGCTGGGCAAAATTTTATTGTAGCGGTGGCTGCATGGCAAATGCGCAGAATTTTAATGGGGATATCAACAAGCCTTATGAGCTTGCCTGTGAACTGGAACGCAAACGTGTAGAATGCGCTATGTATATTGCGGCGAATACCTAAATTCCCTCATCTTTGCAATGCACTTGATATCACAAAGATAACAAAATATAAAAGAAATAATCACAATACCTTTTGGGAGCGGACAAGCTTAAAAACCCCCAGCCGGGGTCCCGGCTGGGGGGTTTTTATATGTCTTCTTATTTGAGCTCGACTTTTGCGCCGGCTTCTTCCAAAGCAGCCTTCATCTTTTCGGCTTCTTCCTTTGCAACGCCTTCTTTTATAGTACTTGGTGCGCCGTCAACCATATCTTTGGCTTCTTTCAAGCCCAAGCCAGTCAATTCACGGACAGCTTTGACAACCTTCAGCTTTGCATCGCCAACTTCCGCCAAAACCACATCAAAGTCGGTCTTTTCAGCAGCGCCAGCGCCGCCCTCAGCAGCTCCGCCAGCCATTACTGCAACCGGAGCCGCAGCACTAACACCAAACTCTTCTTCCATTGCTTTTACCAGTTCAGCAACTTCCAAGAGCTTTAATTCTTTAATTTCTGCAATGATATCTTCAATCTTACTCATGACTCTACCTCCTATTTTTTAAAATATTGTTCTTATTCTTCAGCCGGAGCAGCTTCATCCGCTGCAACTTCCGGTGCCTCTTCTGACGTTGGAACTTCTGCTTTAACCTCTTCGGCAGCCGTTTCCGCCTTCACTTCTTCTTCCCCCTGTGCTTCCTCTGCTGCTGGAGCATCTTTTACAATGTCAGCCGGTTCTACGCCATTGTCCACCAAAGCCTGCAAGGTGCGGACCAAATTAGAAACCGGCGCATTCAAACTGCCCATAATCTTGGCAATGAGAGTATCGCGCGACGGAGTTGAAGCCAACGTTTTAATCTCGTCAAGCGAAATAACCTTTCCATCCAAAAATCCTGCCTTGATGGTCAGATTCTCATTTTGCTTTGCAAAATCAGAAATAACTTTAGCCGGCGCAACCGGGTCTTCAAAGCTAATTGCCAAACTGGTCGGCCCGTTTAAAACTTCGTCGA
>CALGRC010000058.1 GCA_937959315.1 uncultured Clostridia bacterium
GAGACCAGGAAAATTGGGATATTCCGTTCTTCCCGGATTTTGAGGGTTGCTTTGATGCCGTCTAAGCGGGGCATCATGATGTCAAGCAGTATCAAATGGATATTTGGGTTTTCCTGTAATTTTTCCAGTGCATCCAGCCCGTCATAGGCTTTGATAATGCGGTATCCTTCATTTTGCAGGTACAGCTCTATACTGTCTACAATTTCCTTGTCATCGTCCACAATAAGCACCGTCTGCTGTTCCAATGTCCTTTCCTCCGATCCTTGGCCTGTAATAATAGCATACTGTCCATTTATGAAATTTTGTGGTATCCTTTTTTAAAAAATTTCTTAAGATTAGCATACCATATCACTGGCAAAACCGCAACGGGGCGCCTTGGCTAGAAAAGAGAAAACTTTTTTACGAAAATCGATTTCCCTCTTGTAGGAAAGATGCTTGTGTGGTATAATGCCATTGTGTACATATGGCGGTGGATTTGTACCGCAAATTTTGACACTTTTACACAAGGAAGGTGGATATTTCCATGGATAAGAAATTTTTGGCACTGTCGGTCGCCGCGCTAATGGCAGTACAGCCGTTACCGGCCGTGATGGCTTCAGGCAGCGCAGCAGGAACTGGCGTTGTAGACGATAAGGGGAGTGGGACAGAACCGCTGGATAGCGGCAGCAATGAAGGCGCTGCACAGACGTTGGAAGATGTAAAAACCGCGGCGGAAGCGGCGTTGGAAGGGTTTGCGGCTACCAATGGGACCACGGCGGACGACATTTTGGACAAAGTAAACGAGAGTATCACGCTGGAAGGTGTGACGGCAGCCTGGAGCGAGGAGGCGCCGTTTACCCTGACAGAAGCGACTGTAGAGGAGGCCGGTTCTATTACAGGGGCCATCGTACTGACAAAGGATACGGAAACGGCTGAGGTTGCAGTGGATTTGACCATTGCCCGGCTGGAAGGGGAACCGGAAGACCCCGCTGTGCTGGCGGATGCAGTTGCGGCGGTTGAGACGCTGCTGGAAAGCTATGAAGTAGATAATACCGTTGATGCCAATACGGTAAAGGCAGATTTGCTTTCTGCCATACAGGCAGCGGCACAAGAGGCTGTAGAGGGCGTCTCTGCCGCGTGGGCGCAAACAGAGGCTGAACCGCCGGCAGATGATGTAACTGTAACCTTGGCAGGTATTGGGAAAGCCGGTTTGGTAAAGGGCAATGTGGTATTAACCAAAGAGGATGCTTCCGAGACGGTTGCCATTGATTTGGAAATTGCAGCCAAAAAGACCCAATCACTGGAAGATGTAAAGAATTTTGTAGAAACGTCTTTGAAATCCTATCAAGTAGATAATCAACTGGAAGACGCTGATGCGGTAAAAGCGGCGGTATTTGCCTTCGTGCAGGAAGAGGCATCCAAGGCCATGGACGGCGTAACAGCTGCATGGGAAAAGACCGAAGGGGATGAACCGGAAGATAATGTAAAAATCATCATGCCGACCACGGAAAAAGAAGGTTCGGTAAAAGGGTATATTGTCCTGTCTGCCGAAGGGACGGGGGATGCAGATGCCGGCCAGCAGGAAAGCGGGCAGCCGGTCATTGTCGATGTGATATTGACCATTGATAAAATTGTAGTGGAAAACCAGGAGCTATTGGATGCGCAGGAAACCATTGCGGCGGCTGTTAAGTCTTTGTATTTGACCAACAGTTCGCAAGAGGACAAAATATTGCAGGTATTGGATGAAGAACTTGGCAGTTCTGATATCAAATTGACCTGGGCTTCAACCGATAAATTCCAACTGACGCCAGCTACAACGACAGAAACCGGTTTGGTGACGGGTACCATCGTTTTGAGCCTGTTGGGCCAGACAAAAGAAGTAAAAGTCGAAAAGGAAATCCCAAAACGCGATAAAAACCAGATAACCGCTGAGGAAGCGCAGGACAAGGCAGAAGACGTGATTGCCAGCATCACTACTACCGTCAATACCGACAGTGAAGATATCAACAAGGCTTTAAGCAGCAGCTTTGTTGGTACGTTCATTGATTTCCGCTGGGGGACCGGCCCGGATAAATATGAGAAAATTGCTTCTACTACTTCTAAAATGGGGCAGATTACCGGTACGGTTTATGTCTATGAGGTAAACGGCGACGGGGATGCTGACCAGACGTCTGAACGGCCGGTCAAAGTCTCGCTGTTCCTGCCCAAAAAGGAGAGCAGCAATTCCCGTCCGAGTTCCGGCGGCAATAACAGCTCCAGCGGCAATGGCAACTCGATTATTATTTCGGGCAACAACAATGGCAACAATAACAGCAGCAATAATAGCAGCAATAACAATACGGGCAATACCAATGTAGAAGCAAAGAAGTTTGCGGATTTATCCAATTATAGCTGGGCGGAAATGCAAATTAACGCCTTGGTGGAAAAAGGTGTGATTAACGGCGTGAGCGACACAGAATTTGCGCCGGCGAACAACATCAAGCGGGCCGATTTCCTGGTGATGGCCATGCGGCTGGCGGGGATTACCGATACGCCGTCAGATAATTTTGATGATGTGGCAGCCGGCAGTTATTATTACAATGCCGTTGGTATGGCAAAACAACTGGGCATTACTTCTGGGGCGGGGAACAACCAGTTCTTGCCCGAGACCAATATTACCCGGCAGGATATGTTTGTTTTGGCATACAATTTACTGAAAAACCAGGGTATCATTACGCAGGACGCCGACATATCTGTGCTGGATAGCTATGCAGATGCTGTGGATGTAGCGGATTATGCGAAAGTTGCGGTTGCAACGCTGCTGGAAAATGGTTTTGTCAATGGGGACGATACCAACCGTATCAACCCGGTTAACAATGCCACCCGCGCAGAATCGGCTGTTTTCCTTTACAATGTGTCGGAAAAGATGGATTGAGTTGGTAAATCAAAAGCGCATTTCTGGCATGGAAATGCGCTTTTTTTATGAAAAAATAGCATACAATAAGGAAAGGCAGTTACAAAATACCAGAGGATGGTGGCAGATGTGAAGCGTGAGACCCTTTGTGTGGTGATTCCTGTCTATAATGAAGAAGCGGGGTTGGAATTGAATTTACAGGCAATAGCGTCGGCGCTGGAAGGCGCGGGAATCCCGTATGGGCTGTTGGTGGTAGACGACGGTTCTACCGACCGGACATGGGAAATTTTAAAGCGGCAGGCAGCGCGGTCAGAGCGGATATCTGCCATACGGTTTTCCCGTAATTTTGGAAAAGAAGCAGCGATTTTTGCCGGGCTGGACGCTGCACAAGGGGAAGCGGTGGCCGTGATGGACTGTGATTTGCAGCATCCGCCGGCGCTTTTGGTGGATATGTACCGGCTCTGGCAGCAGCAGGGGTATGAGGTGGTGGAGGCAGCGAAAGCCGACCGCGGCAGCGAAAGCCGCCTGTCCAAAATATTTGCCAATGCGTTTTATAAAATTATGCGGTTGCTTTCTGGTTTGGATTTGAAGAATTCTTCTGATTTCCGGCTGATGGACCGCAAGGTGGTAGAAGCGCTGCGGCTGATGCCTGAACGGCAGACGTTTTTCCGTGGCATGTCGAGTTGGGTGGGGTACCGGCGTACGCAGATTTTGTTTGATGTTGCGCCCAGGCAGGAGGGGGATTCCAAATGGTCTCATAAGAAGCTGTACCGGTATGCGCTGTCAGCTATTAGTGCATATTCCTCTATTCCAATGCAAGTGATTACGGTGGCGGGGGTGTTTTTCCTGCTGTTTGGCGTTGTGCTGGCAATACAAACACTGTATACTAAATTT